>JABDAI010000023.1 GCA_013289195.1 Verrucomicrobiota bacterium | reverse complement strand
CATGCGTACCGCCACAGGGCACTTGGGCAAACCCCTCAATTTTCCAAAAGCGTCTATGATTTTTGATATCAGAAAAACCTGTTTGTATGAGTAGATCTTTTTTAATAATGGCATTGTATTCTTCTAAAATGGACTCAAAAAGAGAGGATATGTTTTCGAAATAAATGAAATCGATGCGCGATTTGGTCTCTGAAATATGGGCCCCGATTTTTTCCAAATGAAATTTCTGTGTTACAAGTTCAAGAACTAACTCAGCAGCAAAATGTAGCCGCATGAGTTTGTATCTACGAGGCCAGTCGATAGTCATAGTAACAATATCCCCTTTTTTAAGTCCATGATGCTCTGGAAGAATGTAGTAAATAAATAACCCGTCAATTTGTGAATCGAGAACTGGTATATTATTAATAAACGCCTTATCGCTTTCTTGTCCGCCAGCAAAAGAATAGGCGATCGTTTTTTCTAACAAAATTCGAGTGCCATCAACCGATACGACTTTTGTGGTCAATGTATCTTGATAAGGATTATCCCAGAAAACTTTTTGCATATTAAGCTATAGTTTATGCCAGGGTTAATTCAAATTAAAGAATTTTTTTGATGCTAAATTTTTATTTTGACAAATCTATAGTATTGTGCTACTATGCTATTACAATAGTAAAGAGATACATGAAGCATTTTGAGAATAAAGCAATGGACGGTGAAAAAGCCTTATATGAGGCAATACTTCAACTAAAAACAGTGGAGGAGTGCCTCATTTTTTTTAAAGATTTGTGTACACCTGGGGAAATCATGGCAATGAGCGAACGGTGGAACCTAGCAAAGTTGCTAGATAATGAAAAAGAAAAACTTTCTTATCGAGAGATAGCGGATAGAACGAAAGCAAGTATTGCAACTATTGGACGTGTAGCTCGCTTTTTAAAAATTGAAAATAATTGTGGATACCGATTGATCTTAGATAGAATTAAAAGAAATAAAAAATAAAATAAGGAGTAAATAAAAAAAATGAAACGTAAGCTATTAAAAAAGCCCTATTTGGGGCTACTGTTAGGAATAGGGCTGATTAGTTCAGGCTTGTTTGGGAATACGCTTTTGGAAGTAAAAACTATAGCGATTAGCCAGATTATTGAACATGAGGCGCTTAACGAAACTTATCGAGGGATTATCGAGGAATTGGAAGCTGAAGGTTATGTTGGAGATAAAAAAGTTAAAATTGTTTATGAAACGGCTCAGGGAAGTCCATTGATAGCTGCCCAGATTGCACAAAAATTTGTCAGTATACAACCAGATGTGATGGTAGGAATTGGTACCATTGCTGCGCAGGCGCTTGTGGGTGCGAATAAAAGAAGCGGCAAGCCGATTGTTTTTAGTTCCGTTACAGATCCTGTGGGCGCGCAATTAGTAGCCAGCTTGTCTGAGCCCGGGGCAGGGGTTACAGGGGTTACAAATTGGATAAAACTCGAGCCTCAGATTGAAAAATTTCAACAAATTTTACCAAAATTGAAGCGTTTGGGAATCGTGTATAATCCCGGTGAAGGGAACTCTGTCATTTTAGTAAGTCGTTTGAAAGATACTGCGCGGCAAATGGGAATTGAAATTACCGAATCACCTGCGACTGCTACTATGGAAGTAGGGATGGCGGCAAAACATATTGCTCATAAAGTAGATGCCTTTTTTATTAGTAATGATAATACGGTCTTAAGTGCATTTGAATCTGTTGTAGGCGTTGCAAATGATGCAGGTATTCCTGTATTTGTCAGTGATATAAATAAGGTTCAAAGTGGAGCAGTAGCGGCCTTGGGTCCTGATCAATATGAGATAGGGCGTCAGACAGGAAAAATGATTGTTGAAATTTTGAAAGGGACGTCTCCCGCAAAAATGCCGGTTGAATTCCCAAAAAAAACAGAATTCTATCTTAATTTGGATGCTTTGAAGCGCCTCCATATACAAGTTCCTAGTACACTCCTTCAAGAAGCTGATAAAATTATTAATAATAGTGGGAGTGGGAAAAGATAATGCACATTACTCAATTATTTGGAACTTTGGAATTGGGGCTCATTTATGGATTGGTTACAATTGGGGTTTATTTGACTTCGAG
The DNA here is from genome assembly GCA_013289195.1 of Verrucomicrobiota bacterium. Next base: position 16,189 of record JABDAI010000023.1, on the reverse strand, counting down.
GGTGATTAATTTTGCGGATTTAACTGTTGATGGAAGTTTTCCGCTAGGAGCTGCAATTGTTGCTGCATCGATTGTCAATGGAATGAATCCCTGGTTGGCGAGTCTATTAGCTTTTTTGGGAGGTGCTTTATCGGGAAGTGTGACTGGATATTTAAATGTCCGGTGGAAAATAACAGGCTTATTAGCTGGCATTTTAACGATGACGGCGCTTTATTCGATCAATTTAAGAATTATGGGGCGACCTAATATCGCACTCCTTAGCGAAACAACAATTTTTACTGAAATATATGGAATGTATTGGGTGTTAGGCGTCGTATGTTTTATTATTGTAGGCGGTGTGATTTATTTTTTAAACAGTCAGATCGGTTTGGCGATGAGAGCTGCGGGCACAAATCCACGATGCGCAAATGCGCAAGGGGTCCGTGTGGGTTGGATGATTGTACTTGGGGTTGCACTAAGCAACGGGATCGTTGCCTTCAGTGGCGCTTTATTCGCTCAGGCTCAGGGATTTGCTGACATTTCATTAGGAACGGGAACTCTAGTAGTGGGGCTGGCTTCTGTAATTATTGGTGAGGTTATCTTTCGAACGCGCAGATTAAGCATGATAGTAATTAGCTGCATCGCAGGATCAATAGTCTATAGAATAGCAATAGCTTTGGCTTTAAATACGGAGTTTTTGGGATTAAAGGCATCGGATCTTAAACTAATTACTGCAGTGCTGATTGGCGCCACAATGATTTTGCCAAAACTAAGGGAAGAGCTATTAATAAGGAGGAAAAGGCGAGCATGATAGTATTAAATGATGTCAGTGTTGCTTTTAATTTGAGTACACCCATGGAGTATTTCGCCTTGCGTAGCCTTACGCTAAGAATTCAAGAAGGGGAATTCGTGACGGTTATAGGAGGAAATGGGGCTGGAAAGTCGACGTTATTGCATTTGCTTGCAGGGGAAATCAAGGCAACGTGTGGTTCTCTATTCATCAATAAAATGAATATTACTGAGCTTAGCGAGGCGCAGCGAGCGAAATTTGTCAGTCGTGTTTTCCAAGACCCATTAGTTGGATCTTGTGGTGATTTAACAATCGAAGAAAATATGGGACTGGCTTTTCTCAGGGGTTACGGACGAAGTTTAAAAAAGGCTGTAACTAAAAACGACCGAAAGTATTTTCGTGACTTGGTTGCTGGCCTGAAGTTAGGCTTAGAAAACTATTTAGAAGTTCCAATGAAGCATCTTTCCGGCGGGCAAAGACAAGCCATCAGTGTATTGATGGCCACGCTGCAGCCTTCGAGAATCTTGCTTTTAGATGAACACACGGCGGCATTAGATCCCAAAATGGCTAAGAGAGTTATGTCTATTACAACACAATTGATTGAGGAACAAAAACTTACAGTACTCATGGTGACCCATAGTATGAGTCAAGCCCTCGAGTATGGAACTCGGACGATTCTCATGCAGGAAGGTCGAGTTGCAAAGGACATAAGCGGTCGAGAGCGAAGTGCAATGACTCCTCATGATTTATTGGAATTATTTGAGCTTATTTAAAGCAGAGATTTTGCAAAAAACTTTTATTTTATAGAGTTGACGACTGTCTTTTTCTCATCAACCTTAAATAGAGTTCTATGTAAAATATCATTTGGGGGAGCTGAGGTTAGAAAGCTGAGATTTGAATATTAAGTTCATAAACCCTTACAACCTGATGCAGATAATACTGCCGGAGGAAAAAATAGATGAAATCAAGCTCGAAAAATATAAATCATGATTTAGTAAATGCACATTCCTTATGGAGGGATGTTATTGCAATTAAAGAACAAAAGCCGCTTATTCATAATATTACTAATTATGTGACTATGGATTTTATGGCGAATGCGCTTTTGGCTTTGGGTACATCGCCTGTAATGGCACATGCAATAGAAGAAGTTGAGGATATGTGTTCTATAGCCAATGCATTGGTCGTAAATATTGGGACATTAAGTAAATCTTGGGTTGAAAGTATGCACAGGGCTTTTGCAATAGCCAAAGCAAAAAATATTCCAACTGTTTTTGATCCTGTTGGGGCTGGGGCAACAAAATATAGGACGCAGGTGGCAATCGATTTAATTCAAAAAGGTTGTCCAGATGTTATTCGAGGAAATGCTTCTGAGATTTCTGCCATTGCAAAATTAAATTATTCAACGAAAGGGGTTGAAAATACTCTGGAAGCCAAGGAAATTTTGATTGAGACTCAAAAACTCTCTGAGCAAACGAAGAGTATTATAGTCATTAGTGGGGCAATCGATTATGTGGTAAGTAATCGAAATGTCGCAGCAATACACAATGGACATGTAATGATGTCGAGAGTGACTGGCATGGGATGTGGGGCAGCAGCATTCATAGGAGCCTTTTTAGCAATCAATAAATCTTTGTTTCAAGCGACAATTCACGCGATGGCGTTTTTTGGCATTGTTGGTGAAATGGCAAGCAGGAATGTGCAAGGGCCAGGTTCCTTTAGGACAGCATTTATTGACCGAGTTTATACGATGGAACGAAAAGACATTGAATCTTATTTAAGAATGGAGATATTATGAATAATCAAAATTTTTTTTCAAATGAATTGTGGAAAGACAGTCGGACTGTTTATGAGCGAATTTTAGAACATCCATTTATTAAAGGATTATGCCAAGGAACGCTTTCTATAGAACAATTTGGATTTTATATGCAGCAAGATGCATTGTATTTAGTTGATTTTTCTAGAGCACTCTCCTGTATAGCGGCGAAAATGAATGGGGTTCCCGAAATCGTTCAATTTTTAAGATATGCGATGTGTGCAATAGCTGGAGAAAGAGAGCTGCATACGGATTATTTCAACTATTATAAAATAGACCCTGGCAGCGAGAAAAACGAGGCATGCTTTGTTTATACTCACTATTTACTTTCAACATCTGCACTGGAAGCCGTAGAAATCGCAGTTGCAGCGGTACTTCCTTGCCTGTGGGTTTATCGAGGTGTGGGTTTACACGTTTACAAAAACTCGGTCACCAATAATCCTTTTGAAAAATGGATCGATACTTATTCGAGTGAAGAGTTTTCGGAAATTGTAAACGAGGCTATTATACTTGCAGAAAAAATATATGAATCGGTATCACCAGCTATAAAACAATCGATGAAACGAGCTGTATATCAGGCAGTTTGCTTAGAATGGAAGTTTTGGGATGATGCTTATCGTCTTAACCATCATTTCAAAGAAACTTCTTCTTCTCCCATGGCATATTAATTGAAATGGGGGTATAATCCCAAGTTTTAAAAGGACTGAAAATTTTCCCTGGATTGAGAATGCCCACCGGATCTAAAGCATTTTTTATTGCGAGCATGGCATTGATTTCAGCTTTTGTATGCTGAAGTTTAAAAAAGGGCGTTTTTGCAAGGCCAATTCCGTGTTCTCCTGTGATAGCGCCTCCAAGTTCGATAACAAATTCCATTAGCGATTGAAGCGCTTCTTCTGCATGTTTACAAGCTGCTTTATCTTCTCGATTATACATGATATTGACGTGAAAATTACCATCTCCCACATGTCCAAAGGTGGGAATTTTAAGATTCTTTTCTTGGGAAATTTTTTGGATAAATTCGATGAGCTCAACCGTTTGATCCAGAGGAACTACGACGTCTTCATTCAGTTTTGAATTACCGTGCTGGAACATTGCAGCTGAACAAGCTCTTCGCGTATGCCAAAGTGCTGTAATTTCTTCCTGAGTTGCGGCTTGAATGAATTTCGTTGTACAATCTGCTGCCCAGTGAACGAGCAGGGTTGTTTCATCTTCGATGACAGCAGGATGACCGTCGAGTTCTATCAGTAAAATTGCATGGTGGAAAATAGGCTGATCATCTATGTGCGTAGCTTGTTCTACTCCTAAAACAGTGAGTACATCCATGAATTCAAGAACTGAAGGGATAAGACCTGTTTGTAAAAGAGCTTGGGCTCCTAGCAAAGCAGCCTGATCATCGACGAAATAGGCAAGGAAAGTACGGCTAGCTTGGGGTTTTGGAATTAATTTAAGAACGGCTTCTGTGATGACGCCCAGAGTTCCTTCAGAACCAATCCATAAGTCGCGGATATTATATCCTGAGGTGAATTTCTTAAGTGGGCGTCCCCATGCGACAGGTTCGCCATTTGGAAGAAATCCTTTAAGGGCGACAACATAATCGCGAGTCACTCCATATTTAATTCCGCGCAGGCCACCTGCATTGCACGCAATATTGCCCCCAATAGTACAAAATGAACTTGAGGAAGGATCTGGCGGATAGAAAAGATCATGTTCTATCGCAGCTTTTTGTATATCTCCTGTGATCGCACCTGCTTGGACGTGGGCTAGTTTATTGAATTTATCAATAGTGATGTTATTGAGATTTGTTAAATCTAAAACCCAACCGCCTTTAAGAGGTGTCGCGGAACCTGTTAAAGTAGAACCGGCACCACGAGGAGTGATCGGCATACGGAATTCATTGGCAATTTTTAATGCAGTGCCTATAGAGGCGGGTGATTTTGGCAAAATGACAGCTTCTGGCATGAAGGAAAGCTTCATGGTATCAAAAGAGGCTTTAAAGAGGGAAGATTTATCTGTTGTGACTTCACTTCCTAAAGCATTTTGAAGAGCGCGCAGTGCATTAGAATTAATCATAAAAAAATGGGGTGGAATAGAGTGGTGCCCAAAGGGGGGGTCGAACCCCCACTCCCTCGCGGGAAGTGGATTTTGAGTCCACCGCGTCTGCCAATTCCGCCATCTGGGCACATTTACATAAGGCAGTAATGCTTTCAGGTTTTGTTATGAAATGCAAGGTTTTTTCAAGAAGACTGCGCTTAAAAGTCAGGACACTGAAACTGATGCATAGAATACTCTGACGAAGAATTATTTGCGAAACTTGAAAATCAACGGGGTGTTGTCCTTTTAAAAAGGATAGAGTGACTTGCCCACAGAGAGTGTAGAGCAGTATAATTTTTTCAATACAGGACCGGACAAAAACCCATTAAAGCCAGTTATATATCGAGTTATCAAACTGCTATGGTTAATGTTATCCAGCCTTTTATTGTCTTGCCAAACCCACATGATATAAAGACTTATAGCACATAAGATCGACATCAAGGTAAAAACTGCTATTTTACAGCCGAAACGTGCACTTAAACTAATCTTCTTAAGATCAAGATCAAGATTAATTTTTGTTGAGCAAGATTTGGAAATGCATCGTACTAGAAAAAGCCATATTCCCTCTATAACAACGATGATATACGGCAGCGTCTCTAGTTTAAAGAATGAAGGCCCAGAATCATCACAAACCAAATATAACTGTTCAGCCAAGTTTTTGATCAGTGAATTGTAAATCAACATTATTAATGCAAAGGACAAAAAAAGTGAATCGAGAAAGGCTGCCCAACAACATGATGTTACATTTTTTATACGTTCATATTGCATTTCATTCCAAAAATTTTTAAAGCCTTCAAATTCACTTCTTAAATCGGAAATGCTTTTCTCAATACCTTGGATATTAAATTTTGGGCTTGTCTTAATACTTCTAATACAATTTCTTTTGTTATTTTCTAGAGCTAATAAATAATGTTCTTTTTTAATGAATCTATAATTATTAATTAATTTTTTTAAATTTTCAAATTCACTGAAATACTCTCTCATCCCATTTATCAATCGATAATTTAAAACCATTTGATTGTCTTCAGCCTCTACCGTTCTTTCCCAAAAATTTTTAGTCTCATTGATTAATGTCGCGGCGTACTGCTTGCAAGTCTTTGCTAAATACATTGCTTCTTTTATACCACATTGAGGAAAAATATGCTTGGCTACTATATCGTTCGGGATTTCTATTGCTTGGTTATTGATATACATATATATTTTTTGCGTTGAAAAAACTTAATAATAAATCGTGAATTTTGTCTACCAAAAAAGGTAAAAAACAAATTTTGGACCTCAAAAAAATTTAAAAAAAAATCTTGCAACTCGTATTAAAAAAATGAATATTAAAAAAAATCCTGAAAAGGTTGATACAACATTAGTAGCTCAAACTTTAAGCGGACTCTCTAAATACGCTTAATCATCAACATAATCAAAGTTTTAATTCCGTCTGTTAAAAAAACGGATTTGTCTAAAGTCATTATTATTTTCAGAAATTTCGTGACTAATTTATTACGAATAAAACCAATAATAATGGCCTATCAACAGCACAGCAAAGAAACATAAATAAACCCATAAAATCGTAACTAAAAAATTAACACATAAATCAAAATCTAAAATTATTAAAAACTATGAATTCTGAAACAAACACCACTTATTTTCAAAAACAAATTGCTTTTGCACATGTTCTACAACAACATACAAATCAAATTCTTGAAATCAAAAATCCCGGCCATCAACTTGCCGTAACCAATCTACAGCTTCTGGCTGAAAGAATTTTTAAATACTTATCTGACAACCAATCCACCTTAGACCTCAAGGAACTTAAGGCTGTTTCAAGTCTTATTCTCAGGCATATTTCTGCTTACAATAGAATCAAATCCTTCGAACTTAAAATTCTTAAATTCTTTAAAGAAAATTTTCTTGAATTAAATCTTCAAGATCTCCAACTTGCCACCGTGAGTGTGGGTTCCACTCCAGGTGCGGCTCCCGAAACTACCACTGATAAAAATATCACACCATCAGATCGCTCTCTCATAGATGTTCCTCGCCCAGATGGGACTGCTCCTGAGAGTATTCTGCCTTCCACATATTCAAATATAGCCTCGCAAAATGCTAATCTTGTAAAAAGAAGTAATTGCCCACCCGAAAATATTGTTCTTAGGAACGACTCATCCGTCTTCTCCTATTCTTACCATAGCCCTATGGAAGCTAAAGATCTCATCGAAAAAATTAAAGGCACGTCTGTAGAAAATACGAAGCCTTTTTCTGCAAAAGAGCTTAGCTTTCTTTTAAATTCAAATGGCTCTAACCATTATCAATCGCAGTCCAGTTTCGCAAAAAAAACATTGGAATAAGTAAAGCTATTTTTGAGTGCTAAAAGTAGATTATTTTTCGCGGCTCTCTAATACCAAATCTATCTAAAACGGGGTTTTTTAAAGATCCAAACAATTCCAAATAAAAAACTAGCTGCAACAGTCATGGCTCCTGCTATTGAACAATTGAGAAATGTCGCTAAATGAAGTCCTAAAATTGCATAAAATACGCATAAGGCTATAGATATTTTTAAAATTGTTTTTAAATTATCTGAGAGTAACCTAGCTGTACATCCTGGGAATAAAAGCATGGCGACGACCAGGATGCTACCTACTGATCGAAAGGCACTTACCAGGACAATTGCTAAAATTAAAGTCAAACCATATTTAAATAAGGCTGGTCTAATTCCCATACATTTAGCCAATATGGGATCAAAAGTACTTACTAGAAGAGGGTTATAAAAAAATACCACAATGGCAAGAAGGCCAAAAAAAATTGAGCCCATTCGCATAATAGGATAGGGACCGAAATCTATGCCACCAATTACGACTGATTTCATTAGAGGTATAAAAGCCAATTCGCCGTAAAGTACGCAATCCGTATCAAGATCAATGTGATCTGCAAATAAAGTGATAATAACTATGCCTAGTGCAAAAAGGGACGTAAACACAATGCCAATTGCGGCATCCGGTTTTATCTTAGAATGCTTTTGTATAAATTCAATTAGAATTACGGTAAGCATAGCAGAAGCTAGGGCACCTAAGAAAAGGGGACTTAATTCGCGAGAATTAGCTATCAAAAAAGCTATGGCAATGCCTGGTAATAAGCTATGGCTAATTGCATCGCCTACGAGCGCCATTTTTCTAAGTATCATGTAATTACCTATGAGAGAGCAACCTGCAGCAACAAAAAAACCCATTAATAAAATAGGCCATGTATTTTCCCATTGGCTCGTCCAAGGTTCAATTAAAACAGTGTAGGCATTAAATGTTGGAATCATGGACATTTGTTTGGATCCTAAATCCTGGTCAATATGTGTTAAAAACCTCAGTTTTGGATAAAAAACTTTACTGCTGAGACGGGCTAAAAACAATCCTAATTTCAAAAAACTTCAATTTTTATAGTTTTTAAATGGAGTTCTTAAAAATTACTACTTAATTGACTTTATTCTTAAAAAATGTGATATTTATTCAAACTATATCTTTTAGTTTTTAAAATATCAAAAAATAAAAAATTATGAAAATAAATAAATATATTAAAATTATTTATATGATGACCTTTATGGTTTTAGGATTGAATGGAATATTGGGTGCGGCGTTAGAAGAAACGGATAGAATGAAGAATGAATATATACGAACACACATTCCTGTTTTCGTAAATGGATTAGTCGGCTCAAAAAGTGTTGATACCTGCGGCACGAGTTATACAATGGACCCTGAAAATTGGGAGAGCACTGCAGAAACTGAAACTGGAGACGTTTGGCTGAACTTAGAAAATGCAGCAGAAAATAAGTATAATCTTTATGTTCATAGTAAAAAATTTTTAGGCTATAGCGATAGAGGCATTTCAGTAATTCAATTAAAAGCAAAATTTGAAGGTGCTTATGGCGAACGTAATTTTGGTGAGCCAATTCCTTTAAAGGCAGGCACCTATACAAGGGAAGCATTAATCGAGAATAATGTCGGCAGATATAGAGCAACTGTAGAGGTTTCAGAAGGAACCATGGATATTGGAATAGAACAATCGGGTGCTACGCGTTGGACTGCCACATATAAGCCAGAAAAGGTATTTTTTGTGCAAATAAAAGATCTTCAGATGATTGGTAGTTGTAGCATCTTTACTGGATTCAAAGAATTAAAATAAGTTAAATCTGATATAATTAGCTATCTTGCAAAGACTGTCATGATAATCTATGGCAGTTTTGCAAGTTTATTATTATTTTGCAAGTTTATTATTACTCTATTTATTCGCAAAATTTACACCCTAATTGACTTTATTCCGAAAATATGCGATATTTATTTCAACTATATCTTTTAGTTTTAATAAAATGTTAAAAAAAGAAAAATTATGAAAATAAATAAATATATTAAAATTATTTATATGATGACCTTTATGGTTTCTGGATTAAATGGCCTATTGGGGACAGACGAAACGGATAGGAATCAATATATGCAAACACACATTCCTGTTTTCGTACATCTTTTAAAAAGTCTTGTAAGCCCTTCAAGTGTTGACACCTGTGGCAACTCGGATGTTAATTTGCCTGAAATTGGGTTCATGAGTCCGAAATTAGAAAATCCAGCAGAAAATAAGTATCATCTTTATAATTATGATGTTTCGAAAAATACATTTTTAGGCTATAGCAAAGAAGGCATTTCAAAAATTCAATTAAAGTCAGAATTTGACGATGTTGTTGGAGTAAATAATTTTGGTGAGCCGATACCTTTAAAGAAGGGTATATATACTAGGGAAGCATTAATCGATAATAATGTCGGCAGATTTAGAGCAAATGTAGAGATTTCAGAAAGAACCTTGAATATTGGAATAGCTCGTTCGGGTCATGGGATTTTGGAGACCAAATATAAGCCAGAAAAGGTATTTTTTGTGGAAATAAAAGACCTTAAGAAGGTTGGCAATTGTGGCAATCAATAAACTATATTAGATTTGATTAGCAATCTTGCAAAAACTGACATTATGATCAATGGCAGTTTTGCAAGAGGGTTTCTTCATTAAAATTCGCTCTATTTTCTAGAAAAAAAGATCGTCAAATGTTTTTGAACCAGCGAAAATAAGGCTAGACTTTATTTATAACCCCTATTCTTATACCTCAATATGTTTTCTGAAGATTTCGATCAGCGGATAGTTAGCCAAGGAAAATATTTCTTTGAACAAATTAGAGATGAAAAACCAACTCTCTTCAATACAAAGAAATGGATTGGTCGTACAATGGCTTGGGTGATGAGCAATGATGATTTTAAAACTCAACTATTTTCCTTTATTAGCGTTTTTCCATCACTCCAAACAAGCCAAGCCTTAATGCAACATTTGCGTGAGTATTTTTTGGCAAAGCCGGATAATTTACCTCCTATTTTAAGGCATCTGATGAAACTGGGAACTCGCGGAGGATTGCTTGGAAACAAAGTTCTTCAAAAATTGATAGCATTCAATATCAAGACAATTGGAAAGCAATTTATAATTGGCGAAACAACTTTTCGTGCTATGCTAACACTAGAAAATCTGCGAGAAAAGGGCTATGCTTTTACCGTTGCCGCTCTAGGTGAAAAAACATTGACCAAGGAAGAGGAAATCCACTATCAGCAAACTTATCTGCAGCTTCTCAATGATATGGAACATCACAAATATGAATGGACTGCCTTTCCTATGACTGGCATTTCTCTTAATTATGTACAAGACTGGGGCAGCGCACCTATAATGCAAATATCGATAAAATTATCTGGGCTTTTTTCAAAAATTAATGTGATGGATTTTGAAAATTCTGTACAAGAAATCCTAGAACGCTTAAAACCCATCTACAGAAAAGTTATTCAATTGGAAGGAACTTTGACTATTGATATGGAAATGTATCAATTAAAAAATATCACCCTTGAAGTCTTTCGGCGTTTGCGCAGCGATGCTGAATTTAAAGACTACCCTCATTTAGGCATTGTTCTACAGGCCTATTTAAAAGAAACATCAGAGGATCTAAGCAAATTAATAGATTGGGGGAAATTGAATCATTTGCCTTTTGAAATCCGTTTAGTCAAAGGTGCCTATTGGGATTATGAGAGGATTCTTGCCGAGCAAAAGGGTTGGGAATCCCCAGTATGGCTTCAGAAAGCACAAACCGATATGGCCTTTGAAACCTTAGCTCGGGAAATTCTCAACAATTCTAATCTTTGTTATTTTGCATGCGGTTCTCATAACATTCGTTCGATTGCTTCTGTATGGGAAACTGCAAAAGAATTGGGTGTTCCATCATCGCGCTATGAATTTCAGCTTTTATACGGTATGGCAGAACCTATTTCAAAAGCTATTAAGGAAGCCGGTGGCCATGTGCGGTTTTATTGTCCTTATGGGAAAATTGTTGCAGGTATGGGATATCTTATTCGTCGGCTGATAGAAAATACATCCAATGAATCATTTCTACGCCATAGTTTTGTCGAAAATTTAGATACAGAGGTACTTTTACAAAACCCCCAAAAATTATTAAAACAAGTATAATTATGAGCACTTATGATAAGGAACTTAAGCTAAAGTTATTTTATAATGAACCCAGTGCTGATTTCACAAAGGAAAGTACGAGACGTCATTTCAAAGATGCTATAAAGGAGGTTCGTTCGCAATTGGGTAAAACCTATCCTCTTTTTATTAATGGAAATGATATACTTACATCAAAGACATTAAAAAGCATCAATCCTAATGATATAAATGAATTAATTGGAAATGTATGTGTAGCGGAGCGACATCATGCAGGGGATGCTGTTTCTTCTGCAAAAGAAGCATTTGCTTCATGGAGGAAGACAAAGCCTATCGATCGTGCTAGATTTTTATTGAAAGCAGCGGAAGTCATGCGTAGTCGGATATACGAATTCGCTGCATGGCAAATTTTAGAAACCGGTAAGCAATGGGATCAGGCGTATAGCGATGTTGCGGAAGCTATTGACTTTCTTGAATATTATGCCAGAGAAATTTTAAAAATAGGCAAGCCCATCCATTTAAGAAGTGTTGCTGGGGAGACCAATTGGTATTTGCATGAACCAAGGGGGGTGGCTGTAGTGATTGCTCCTTGGAATTTTCCGTTAGCTATTAGTGTTGGTATGATATCTGCTGGAATGGTTACTGGAAATACTATTGTTTATAAGCCTTCGGAATCCTCTTCTGTTGTCGGACATTTGCTTGTGAGTGTTTTTCAAGAAATTGGTTTGCCTGCAGGTGTATTTAATTTCTTGCCTGGGTATGGGCAGGAAGTAGGAGAATACCTTGTTACCAATCCTTTAGTGAGTTTAATTGTATTTACTGGTTCACTACAGGTTGGGTTAAGAATTTTGGAAGAAGCCGCTAAGGTTCATCCACATCAGGAGCAGATTAAAAAAGTTATCTGCGAAATGGGAGGCAAAAATGCAATAATTATTGATTCCGATGCCGACCTGGATGCAGCGATTCCAGCAATCATAGCTTCAGCTTTTGGTTATCAAGGGCAGAAGTGTTCGGCATGCTCGCGACTCATTGTGCTTGAGGAAATTTATGAAAGAATTGTTGGTCGCTTGATTCAAGCTGCTTCTGAATTAAAGATGGGGCCTTCAGAGGACCCGGCCTATGATTTGGGTGCAGTCATTAATTTAGAAGCAAAGGAAAAAATTCTTAAATACCAGGATCTTGCAGTTCAGGAAGGGACGATACTCTTTAAAGGTACCATCCCATCAATTGACGGTTTCTACGTCCCCCTCATGATAGTAGGCGATGTGGACCCTGGGAAAACAATTGCGCAGGAAGAAGTCTTTGGTCCATTGTTATGTATTATGAAAGCAAAAGATTTTGATCAAGCCATTGAATGGGCCAATTCAACCGCCTATGCTCTCACCGGGGGCATATTTTCTAGAAGTCCTAAAAACTTAGAACGTGCAAAGCATGAACTGCATGTAGGAAATTTATATTTAAACCGTGCAATTACCGGAGCGAATGTAGAGCGTCAACCTTTCGGAGGTGCCTATATGTCTGGTACAGGCACTAAGGCAGGGGGTCATGATTACCTATTAAATTTTATGTATCCGAGGGTGATAACTGAAAATAGCTCAAGACAAGAATTTTCAACAGAAAAATCTTAAATGTTAGAAAAAAAATATTAATTTTCTTCTTGGTCAAACGCTTTTATAGATACCATCAATAAACTGATATCCGGGGGATTGATCCCACTAATTCTGCTAGCTTGTCCAACTGTCTCGGGTTTGATGAGTTGAAGCTTTTCTCTGCTTTCATTACGTAGGCCTTTTACGGCAGTTTGATAGTCAAAATTTTTAGGAATACGAATCTTATCTAAATGCCGCATGCGTTCCATAGACCGCATTTCTCGATCTAAATAACCTTTATAGCGCACTTGATAACTGATTTCAGTCCGGGCAGTTTGATGCAAGTTTTGAAACTCTACTGGGAACGCTGAGTCATCTCCTATTTGGGTACGGCGTATATTTTCAGCCCAGGTGCCTCCTTTTGTCTTTTCTGTCTCTAAGCGTAGAGTCCAAGAATTGATAATGTCTGCTTTTTTCTTAATTTTTTGTAAACGATCTTGCGGAACCAACTGATGCTTCTCAATGTGATGCATCAGGCGAATTTCAGCGCTGCTATGATTGAGCAATAGGCGATGTTCGGCACGGCTGGTGAACATTCGGTAAGGCTCCAGTGTTCCTTTAGTGACGAGATCATCAATTAGAACTCCTAGGTAAGCTTCATGACGGCTGAGTATTAGGGGAGGTTGTTGCCTTACTTTTTGTACGGCATTGATACCCGCTATAAGACCTTGGCCGGCGGCTTCAGCATATCCCGTTGTACCGTTGATCTGTCCGGCAAAAAAAAGATTTTCTACTTTTTTTGATTCTAAAGATGGAAATAGTTGCTGAGGTGGCGCAAAATCATACTCTACAGCATAGGCAGGGCGGGTGATAATGGCATTCTCGAGCCCTGTAATTGTTTTAAGTCCACTAAGCTGGATTTCAAAGGGTAAACTCGTCGAAAATCCATTGATATACCATTCGTCGGTGTTTCTACCTTCCGGTTCCAAGAATATTCGATGCGTTGGTTTATCTGAAAAACGAACAAACTTGTCTTCAATGCTTGGACAGTAACGTGGACCTTTGCTCTTGATTTCTCCTGAATACATCGGGGAGAGATGGACATTTTTATTGATTATCTCTGCAGTTTTTTCAGTGGTATCTGTCACCCAACAAGAGATTTGGTTGCTTCCTGGTAGCCAGCCTAATTTATGTTGGCCTTTTTGTTCCACGTGGAACAAATCTTCAGCACCGCGTGTATCATAGAAACCGAAGAAGACAGGATTGCAGTCTCCAGGTTGTTCCTCGCACTTATTAAAATTAATGCTCGAGCCCAAGATGCGTGGTGGTGTTCCCGTTTTAAGACGCTCTAGTTCGATTCCAGCATTCAAGAAGCTTTGCGACAATGTTTTTGCACTAAAGTCTCCTATTCTTCCGCCCTCATTCTTATTTTGTCCAATATGCATTAGGCCTCGTAAAAAAGTGCCAGTAGTTACAATAACAGTTTTTCCATAAAAGGTCAGGTTGAGGTTTGTTTCAACTCCGATGACTTTTCCGTTTTCATAAACCAACCCAGTGACCATCGTTTGAAAAACGGTGATATGGGGGTGAAGTTCCAGGACATGCTTCATTCGAAACTGATAGATTTTTTTATCGCATTGTACTCGAGGAGCCTGTACTGCGGGTCCTTTTGATTCATTTAAAAGTTTAAATTGTATCCCTGAAACGTCGGCATTTATACCCATCTCGCCCCCCAGTGCATCGATTTCTCTTACTATATGCCCTTTTGCCTGTCCACCAATTGCTGGGTTGCAACTCATTTGTGCAATAGTATCGATATTACCACTTAATAAAAGTACTTGGGCTCCCATTCTGCCGGCCGCTAGTGCAGCTTCGCATCCCGCATGACCTGCACCACATACGATCACATCATAAGGGCATTCTTTTTTTAATTTTATTTCCTTGTTCATTTTCCTATACAAAATGTGCTAAAAAGTTTATCTAGAATGGCTTCATTATCCACTTCGCCGATGATTTCCTGTAATGCTTTTAAGGCTTCTCGTAGTTCGCTGGCAATAATTTCTCCTGGAATATTTTGTGTTAATGCATCGATCGAATGCATTAGATATCCCTTTGCAAGTTTCAGTGCGCAAGCATGTCTTGCATTGATCATTAAATTATCGGTTTGCATTTTAACAATATTCGATTGAAACATTGCCATGATGCACTTTCGGAATTCTTGAATGCCCACATTTGTTTTTAGGGAAATTTTGCACCAGTTATAATTTACTAGAAACTCTGCATTCTTGGTAAATTGCGGCAAATCTACTTTGTTTTCGAGAATCAACGTGTTTTCTTTTTTCAAATATTCGAGTATTTCTTGGGAAAGAATCGGATAGGGGACTGAACTATCTATTACCAGAATATAAAAATCAGCCTCTTTGATTTTTGTAATTGTTTTTAGAATACCTAATTGTTCTATTGCGTTATTCGTTTCATGGATTCCCGCTGTATCCATTATTCTTATGCTGAACGGCCCTATCATGATTTGTTCCGAAATAAAATCTCTGGTAGTCCCTGGCTCTGGGCTTACTATAGCTCTTTCTTCGCCCACAAGAACATTGAGTAAACTACTTTTCCCTGCATTAGGTGCTCCTATGATTACTGTCTTGATGCCGTTTTGTAAGAGAGACTTGTAGTTGCTCGTAATAATTAATTCTTCAAAGTTCGCAATCAGTTCAAGGAGTCGATTTTGAATATCCTGCAACTGCTCTGCTGGAAGATCTTCTTCTGGGAAGTCAATATAGGCCTCAATCTCAGCAATGATTTGTAATAGTTTATCGGAAAACGCATTTATCCTTTCTCCCAATGCTCCTGATAATTGTTTTTGCGCAACATTTAAAGCATTCTCACTGCGCGCTGTGATGATATCGCATACGGCTTCAGCCTGGGAAAGATCCATTTTCCCATTCAAAAATGCAGTGCGAGTAAATTCCCCTTCCAAGGCAAGGCGACATCCGCGTTTGATCAGGTCTTCCGAAATTTTTTGTACAATTAAAGGATTCCCATGACAACATACCTCCAAAAGCGATTCCCCCGTATACGAGCTTTTTTCCGGATAGTAGGTGTATAAAATTTGATCTACGGTCTTACCACTTAAATCATAATAATAAGCTAAGGTAGCTCTTCGAGGTTCACTGCTATTGTCTTTAAATGCATTTTGTGCAATATCTAGGCATAAAGGTCCACTCACTCTGACCATCGCAATGGCAGATTCTCCTTCGGGCGTTGCAGGCGCCATTATCGTTTCACCTAGTGGCATTCTTGTAAATAATATTAATAAGAAGTTTGCTCGATCAGAATGTCATTATCTGGCATAAATTCAAGCGATCTTTGTTCATTTTAGCATGAAATTTGGTATAAGACTATTTATGATCTTAAAGTCTATAGAGAATT
>JABDAI010000022.1 GCA_013289195.1 Verrucomicrobiota bacterium | reverse complement strand
GGTATTTAGTTCTCAATATTGTTCTACAAAGGAGTTTAAAATTTTTACCTGATTTACTGATTTTGATAACGTACTCTTCACTTTGTTTAGTAAGTCAAATGAAAGTTTTAGGCAGAAATACCGAGAACTAAATACTCCTGCATGCTCCATACTATAGTAGACTTATTGGATCTCAAAAGTCCACCCGGTAATCATCTCGAAAAACTAAAGGGAGATAGATTTAATGAACACAGTTAAGATTTAAGATAGAGGATTATCATTAAAAATGAAAAAAAGACAACTGATACCACTTACAACACCTGGAGAAATTCTTAAAGAAGAGTTTATCGATCCACTTAAGCTTCAAGATAATGAAGTTGCAAAATCACTTGGAATCCCTCATTCTAGGCTTTCTGAAATCATACATGGCAAACGATCAATCACTGTTGATACTGCTATTCGACTCAGTAGATTCTTTAGAACGACACCGGAATTTTGGTTAAACTTTCAAAACCACTATCATTTACAAAAAGAACAGGAACTTCATTATCAAAAATTTTTGGCAATCAAACCGTATTATCAAAGAAAAAAGTTAGCGGTGAAAGTTTGAGAGTTGAATACCACAATTTCATATATTATTGTATAGAGCATGCCCGAGATGAGCTATCGGTCCCGACCGGCTTTTCATCGCATTCGTTATAATAGGGTTCATAAGGTTCACAATCAATACCAGATTCATAGCCAATATTAGCGTCGTAGCTTTGTTTTAGAATCTTAAGTACTTGAGCCTGACCATTTCTAAAATCGGGCAATCGAAGAGTAACATTTGACTGAAGTTCATTGATAGTAAGACTATTAAGAAATTGAAATGCATCTAGTAGCGTAAGAGTAACATTAGAACAAATACACCCAATAGTAAAATTCTCTAAACTATTAAGTTTATCTGGAAACCTAATATCATTACTTATACTTCCAATAGTAAAATTAATAAGACTATTAAGTGATTTTGGTAAATCGAAAATCGCTCCTTCTTTGATATTTTGAACAGTGAGATCCGTAAGATTATTTAACGAATCTGGTAATTTGAGATAACTCCTCTTATAAATGGACTTTATAATCAATTTTTTAAGGCTGTTAAGGTTAGTTGGTAATTCAAGCTTACAACCGTCATAAATATTTCCTATATCAAGCGTTTCAAGGTTATTTAGGGATTGAGGGAATTTTATTCCCGCTTTTGATTGCATATCGCCAATAGTCAAGGATGAAAGTTCAAAAAGCTTTTCCGGTAATTGAATTTCAGAATTCTTGCCTATTTTTCCAATTTTAAGCGTTTTTAGTTTAGAAAGCTTTGCTGGTAGTTTAAACGTTACATCGTTTTCGATCTCATTAATTACAAGTGTTGTTAGTG
The DNA here is from genome assembly GCA_013289195.1 of Verrucomicrobiota bacterium. The sequence goes on along the minus strand of JABDAI010000022.1, from coordinate 20,143 downwards.
AAGGAAATGAGATCCTCGACCAGTCGATTGTACACTCTGAACTAATAGAACAAGTAATCGTTGTGAGCTTAGGTAGTACCTTTGGTAATTCAACAATGGACCCTCGCTTACCCATCCATTTTACAGAGAGATTTTGGAGACAAGGCATGTAATCAGGTAATTTTAGACGACACTCATAATGAACTGGTCCAATAGTAAGCTCTGTGAGTTTTTCAAATGCATCCGACAAAGTAAAAGTACCTGCAATTCTGCCTAATGCCAGTTTACTAGCCGTACTGAAAAGAGGACTAGAAAAGCAATTAATCGCTTCCTTATACATGTCTATTTTTTGCAAGTTTAACTCTTTAATTATATAGGCACAATTTCCTGGCAATTTTGAAGATGAAACAATTCTAAATCGCTTGACTTCATCCAAGTTTTGAAAATTAATGTTTTTAATAGTAACACTTTTAAGTGAAGGGGGAAAATTAAACTGAGTCTTATTGCAAATGCTTGCTGAAATATCACCTAAAATGATACTAGAAAGATTAGAAGCACCGCCTAGATTTTGGCAAAAAGTATTTAAAAAAGCGTTGATAGAAGATATGTTTAGGCTATTAATACTAAGTTCGCTCAAATCTAATTCATTAATAAAATTTGTACTCGGTCTAGGTACAGTGAAAGCACCGAATTCAACAACATCTCTTATTTTTAATATTATTCGAGTCTTCTCATTAATGATCAATGGATCAAATTGATTAAGCTCATTAGTAGAAATGATAACCTGGGTGAGCAGTCCTTGATGTTTAGCAAAATTAAATTTTTTTTCTATTTCTTCTGGCATAACTGGATGAATTTGGCCATATTCAAAACGAAGAGTTGCTTTATGCTGTAAAGGGTTTATTTTTTCGTTATCGAACAAAGTAGGAAGAGAAACAATAGGATAAAAACTCCTTGATACCGAGCGAAGCGCAAGAAGAGTTTTCAATTTACAATGAAATAAAATACATGACAATAATTGAGGATCTGAAGTAAAGCTATTACATAATCTATCAAAAGAAGACGTAACAATTGATTCTTTAAATTTAGTATAAGTTTCTTGTTGGCCCACCCGTGGAATCGCACCTTCTCTATTTTCCTGACGTAGGGGCACTGATTTTTTTGGTGCGTTTTTATTTGAAGTCTTTGATACTGGTTCCATGTTAAAATGTAATCGTGATAATCAGAAATAATTTTTAAGATGCTGTCAATCCCCAAAATGAATTGAGGCTTTTTTGACAGGGGTATTTAGTTCTCAATATTGTTCTACAAAGGAGTTTAAAATTTTTACCTGATTTACTGATTTTAATAACGTACTCTTCACTTTGTTTAGTAAGTCAAATGAGAGTTTTAGGCAGAAATACCGAGAACTAAATACTCCTGGCCTCAACCATCATTTTCAGTTATTTCGGTATTTGCATTTTTCTTCCCATTTTCCGAATTGACAAATTTAATTATTTTAGGCATGATATTCAGTTATATGACTACCACAAAAGAAACAATCATACTTACCGAAGCAGCACCACAACAGATCCTCATTCTTGCTGAAGAAGACGCCGACGAAGGCGCATGTCTACGCTTTGGCGTTGAAGAAGGCGGATGTTCCGGCCACGAATACGCGATGGGATTTGATCTCCCACAAGAAGGGGATATCTACATTGAAAGTAGAGGCATACATATTATTGTAGATCCTGACAGTTTCGCATATCTCAAAGGGATAGAAGTTGATTTCAACGACGGACTCGAGGGAAAAGGCTTCTCTTTTAATAATCCTAATGCCAAAAGACAGTGCGGCTGTGGTAAATCTTTTAATTAATTTTATTTCATAATGGAATTTTTTTAAAAGCGCAGACGCCCTTTCTGCGTTTTTTAATCTATGCTTTTTAATTCAAATCTCAAAATCATTAATCTTTGAAATACAATCTCCTTTTATGTTAAGGCAATTAGCAAATATTCCAAATATTTTAACCCTCCTAAGGATAATTAGCATATTACCCATTGTTTTATTAATTCAACACAACTTATATATATTAGCCTTTGTGCTTACCCTCCTTGCTCAAACCACTGATTTTTTTGATGGCAAAATAGCTCGTAAAACCAACTCCGTAACCTCTCTGGGCGCAGTATTAGACCCTTTTGCCGACAAAATCTTCATTATATCTCTCTTATCCATTTTTACAACAAAGGGCCTTTTAAATCCTTATTACTTCTGCATCTCTTTAACAAGAGATATCCTCCAACTACTTGCTATTCCTATCTTAATTGGCTATAAAAAAATAATGTTTAAAGTTCAACCTAAACTCCTCCCAAAACTTGCTACCGTATTAAAATATATCATTATCGCTATTTTATTCCTAGCAACAATCATTAATTTCAATATTCAAATGACTTTAATGCCGGTATTAATCATATCGACTATTTTTGAAGCCTATATACTTTATACCTTTTTTATGCGTTTTCTTAAAATATACAAAGGTGAACATAATACTTTCGAATAAGTATTCAGAGTTTTCAATTCAAGCGCTTAGACCAAAGGACCTGAAATTTATGTCCCATATGTGCAGGATGTAGGAGTTCATGTAAAGTTTGCCTCTCATAATTCAATCTCTGGCCAGAAGCTTTTTCACTGATTTTTTCGATCACTGAGCTTGCGTGATGTACGAAAAAAGATTCCTGTCTTTGTAATTTAGGCTTTTGAAATCCATATTCCTCCAATATTTTGCCTAAGCGATCCCAGCACACATGGCAAGTAATATCCTGCCTTCCAATATTTTTCAATAAGTCACTTAATTGCTTATGCTTATAGTAAGCCCTTCCGGTAGATTGAGGGTGATTATGAATCAAATCTTCCCACAGCAAACCATAATCAAACAATACAATCAGGCCAGACCAATCCTGCTCGATGATTTTTTTAAGTAAACTTTCCGCACCCAGAGGTAAATCAAGTCTATAACCTTCGTCACTCTCCTTTGGCAAATCCTCTATTATTTCTTCTACTTCAGAAGAAAGTTCAGATAATATTTCTTCAGTGAATTCGTTTTCTACGCGTACACCCAATTCACACCAGCGTCCTTTTGTATAAATCAATCGATGAAAGGCTTGCGCATCCAAAAGCTCATTGGCAAAGACAATGGCTTTTTTCTCTATTTTAATATCATCTCCTACGTGAACTGTTTTAAAAGCTAAAAACGAACCATTCCTATCGTGAGTCCCCTCTTTTTCAAACCCCTTCTCTCGTTCTGCACCTATTTCAACAAATGTAAAATTTCGGCAGTTCTCTTTTCCCATAATGTTTTGTACCGCGGCAATAACCAATTCTCTAAAAACTTTCCCCAATGATTCTGCTGTATAAAAATCAGCGTTCTCATTCCGTCCCACTCTGGTGACATCTTTTCTATAATAACCAAGATTCGGGGCATAGAGAACCTCATGAATAAATCGTCTATAGGATAGGATTCCTGTCTTTCCAGCAATTTGTCTTAGATGTGTTACAAGATCAATGTCATCATTTTGTAACATTAGTAGACTCCTGCGTATCTAAAAACTTTTCAATATACGCCAAAGTTTTATCTGTTGCACCTTGATTTTGATTATACCATTTTTTCAAATTCATTCCTAGAGCTCGCCGTTTTTCAGCACTCCTTAAAAGCTCGATCACTTTTTCTTTTACTTGTCCTGCATCCTTACATCCAACTTCTCCATTTGTGGCTCTCTCAAGAGATTCGCAAATTTGCTTAAAATTAGTCATATTAGGTCCATATAACAATGGAAGCCCAATGGCAGCTGCTTCAATAGGCGTCTGACCTCCTTGATTTGGATCAAGACTCTTTCCGATAAACGCCAAATCTGCCACTTGGGCAAGCATTGCCAATTCTCCTACCGTATCGCCTATATATATAAATGTTCCCAAAGGCGCCTCTTTGGAAAGTGAGCGTAGATGCCAAGGTCTCTTTTGAGCTCTCAAAATGTCCTGAATTTCTTCTCTGCGTTCAGCATGCCTTGGTACAATCAAGAGTTTACAATTTAAACCCAAACTCAAAGCCCGTTCAAAAATTTCAATTAACAACATTTCCTCACCTGGCCATGTCGAAGACCCCATCAATATTAATGGAATCTCCCCTTTCTCATCAAGAAAGCCCATCTCTTTCTTAAGTTTAGTTTTTTCTAGATCAGATAAAACAAATTCAGGCTTTACATCAAATTTAATATTTCCAGTACAACAGGCTATATTCGGATCGACCCCGATGGCTATAAAACGTTCCAGATCCTGCTGACTGCCTGCCAGCAGACCAACTATATGTTTCAAAACTAAATGTTTAGCAAAGAATTTAAATTTCAAGTATCGCTTATAAGATCTATTCGAAAGTCGGGCATTAATCAGAAATACAGGAACCTTCCTTATTCTAGCTTGATGAATATGCTCGGGCCATAATTCACCTTCCATCAAAATCACCATATCGGGATCAATTCTTTTCCAAGCTCTTCTACTGCAGAGCCAAAAATCGAATGGGAATGCTGCGACTTTTGCCACTTTTCCGCTGTACAATTCACAAGCTCTTTTATATGCCGTACTCGTAGTAGTGGTTATAATAATTTCAAACCTCTCCTTCTCTACCCATTTGTTAATCAAAGGCTTAAGTGCATTGACCTCGCCCAAGCTGACTGCTTGGATCCATATTCGGGTTATCCCCTTCTTTTTTTGAGGTAGCTTTTCAATCAAACCGATCCTGTGATGAAAATCCTTCCCATATCCTCCGCGCTTGAGCATCCGCCTAAGATAGTACGGAAAACTGATTAAAAAAAATGGTATGTATAATATTCGGTAAATCCAAATCATTGGTATAATAAATCATCCATTTTATTTAATCTTTGCCTCCGTTAAAAGACTAAAATTCCGATTATTTAAAATTTTCTATTGTGCTATTTTCTGGAAAAATTCAGTAACATCAATTTAATCCATCATATAATAATTAAATAATATTGAGCCAATACTCAAATGAGCAAATTAAATTACTTCTTAGATTTAGCTTTTTTTGCCTTCTTAATTTGGGATTTTTTAGTGTCACGAATTATTTTTTCTGCTTCTTCTAAGACTTCAGAATTATAAGCTTTTAGAAGAGCTTCAATAACATGAGGATCTGATTTTTTGGAACATTCATTAGTAAATTGCTCGAACTTAGATTTTTTTACCTCTATCCCTTCTTCTAAGAATTTGTTTTTTATTTCTTTCTCTAAGATTTTTTTATAGATTTTGTCATTGCACTTTATACATTCATCAAGTTCAGTAAAGTCTAATTTTTCAGCTTTTTTGGCTAATCTGGCACAATTGCTTCTGACAGCCTTCAAATTAAGGTTAATTTTTTTCTTTTTAGCTACTTTTTTTACTAGTTTTGGACATTGACTGAATGCCTGATCTAAACTCGTTACTATCAGAAATGGCATGTGATCGCGAAGTGATTCTTTGCAGGGTTTACATTCCTTGGTAACTGCAAATCCATTCAATAATGAAAGAATGAATAGGGACATTATTATTAATACTTTTTTCATAAACTTATTGTGTAATTTTTTGTGTTAAATCAGGTTGTTTTTGTAATTTTAGAAGGCCTAAAACTGCAATGAAAATTAAGTACTTTATTTACTCTCGTCAATTATTTTTTCAGATAACTCTATTGACTCTTTTCTATTTTTTAGTTTCAATAGTGTCTCAATAAATAATAAAGTTAGAAATGAATCCATTATGCGATGTCTAAGTAATGAAAAAAAAGCTTTTAGGCAATTTTTAATCAGTAAAGGCCTACGTATTACTAATGAACGTCTTTTAATTTTAGAAGCCGCTTTTCATTTTACGGAACCTTTTACTGCGGAAGAAATTCTAATGCAATCTAAAGTTCTGGACTTAACCCTTTCGCGTGCTACGATATACCGCACTCTTCCTATTTTGATTGAATCTGGACTGATTAGAGAAATTGATGTGGGTAAAGACTATAAATACTACATGTCTGAAAAGGAAACTAAGACTTTTCAAACCCAAGTAATTTGTACCAATTGTGATAAAATTTTTGAACTCGATGCACCCTTTATGGAATGGTATGGTAAAACGGTTTCTGAGAAGCTGCATATGGCTCCTCAGTCTCAACGTTTACAAATCAATTCTACCTGTCTTAAACGAGGGGACAATCCCACTTGCGAACGTTCTAATTCTATAGCTTTTCCATTATGAGCACCGTTGATCAAGAAAATATAAAATTTCAAATTCAATTTTACGAATCTGTCCTCGAAAAGGTCCCAGATTTTATTCAGGTTATAGAAATTTTAGGCTGTCTTTATACAGATATAGGCCAAATTGATGATGGGCTTAGAATGGATATGAAAGCTGTAAAACTTATGCCACTTAATCCTACTGCTCATTTCAACCTTGCATGTAGCCAAGCCCTAAAAGGTCAGTCATTAAAAGCAATTGCCACGTTAAAAAAATCAATTGAGCTAGGCTATAATGATCTTGAGTGGTTACTGCAAGATGACGATTTGTTATCGCTACATGGTCATAAAAAATTTGAAGAATTAATCACTCAACTAGAAAATAGTCTCAATAACTCTAAGTCGAGATAAAATTCATAAATTCATAATGCTTAATTCAATCGAACGCGCTAAAAGGACCTATATATACGATTGCATTCGTGGCCCGTTCAACAATATTGTTTATACTGGCTTAATGACTTTAGCGATTCTTATAGCCATTCGATATCATGAAGCACCTAACTGGGTAAAGTCCATTATTTCCTCAGCAGAATCTATAGGACGTGTCATCACTCCAATCACACTGTATTTGGGATTCAAGTCGGCTTTAAAAACAGCCAATTTGGCTGCAATTTACATGTTTGTTACAGGTTTTTTCTTATTAATAACCGGTTTTGCGCCAAATCTTTTACTCTACACGGTTGCAATAGTGACTGCCTATATTTTATTTGCTCAACCTCTACAGCTTATGCTGCAGATTTATGCTCAAAATTATTCCTCACATGAACGCGGTAGTAAAGTATCTACTATGTTTGTTCTTTCCTTAATTGTTAGTAGTATTTCCTCACGATTTTTTGGGAAATGGTTAGATATTGATATTCAAAGCTACCAATGGCAATTTGTTATCTTAGCCGCTGCTGCAGTCATCTCAGGATTATTTCTTCTCAAAATTCCTTCTACCCCTCTAGACAAAAGGGCCAGTGGCAATCCTTGGCAAAATTTCAGCCTCATTTGGAAAAATAAACTTTTTGGATGGATGATACTCGGATATATCATTTTGGGGATCGGGACAGCTATGACCGTCCCAATCAGAATTGAATATATGGCCAATCCACTTTATAATATTAATGCTAGTAATTTAAATATAACATTAATTAATGTAGTAATTCCTGCAATTAGCATGATAATCAGTACAAAAATTTGGGGAATTATATTTGACCGTGTCAACTTCATTATAACCCGTCTATTAATCAATGCTTGTTTTATAATCAGTTTTTTAACATTTTTTCTTTCAAAAAGCATCATCTTTTTGGGGATTAGTGCCGTCGTATTAGGTTGCGCACTTGCTGGGGGGACAATTGTTTGGAATCTTTGGGTGACAAAAATCGTTCCTGATGAAAGAGTTCCCGCCTATATGAGCGCACATAGCTGCAGTAGTGGCTTAAAAGGTCTTTTAGCACCTGCTTTTGGATATACCATTTTATCTTTTCATACCCCCTTGGCAGTAGGCCTAGTCGCTACTTTCTTAATGATTATTTCCAGTATTATGTTCTATATAGTAAGAAAAAATCCTCAGATCAAGTGAGATTATAAGTTCGCAAAAAAGATAAAAAACTTTATAAAGCGTCATAAAGAATTTTTATTATAATTAAAAATCAATTTGACGAAATACTGTATTATAGTCAGATTAAGCGGCGTAGCATATTACAAAATTGCCATCGTGACTATGTCCTGACACAGTTAATTGAACAGTCACCTAAAATTATAACAATGATTAGCTTTTTTTATCTCAGTTATCTTGAAATGCCAGTTTCCGTACGACGATAAAATTGTCCTTGACTACATTTAGGAATTTATTGATATGATTTTGATCTAAAATTTTATAAATGTATCCACCAATAACAAAAAAATCGTTTAATCCAACAATTCATCAACTGAATTCAGGAAATTTCCCATTTATCAATAATCAAATTTCTGATGCTAGAAAAACGCATGATTTAGAAGTTCACAATACAGCAAAATCTCTTTTTAGAAGAGAAACTAAGGAAAGAGAAACTCAGGATTTACCTAAACTCATTTCATATATTTTGTTTATGTGTGACTTGAGAAGTATTCTTATACTTCGGTTAGTTTCAAAGGGATTTTATTATCTTGCCTCGAGTACAAATGCAGCCCTCGGAAATAGCTTTTTTTTAGGAATACCTTACAACCATTTAACAAATAAAGCGATTGCTTCTTTTCAATTTGGGAAATTTTGTCCAACTATCGATGCATCTATGCAAGCAAAATTTGATTTTGCTCAGAATAATACACTCAAGTGTAATCTAAAAATTAAAGATTTTAATGAATTAGCTTTATTACAGTCATTTCTTTTGGATCCATCCAACAACAAAACTATTACTACTATTGAAGTCTTAGATTTCAAGGAACTTCCTATCAACAAAAATACTATAGGACTCATAAATACACTGCTTATTGCATCTCTTTCATACAATCAGAATCTTATTCCTAATCTGAATACCATTGTTCTTGGAGATATTATTGAAAGCTGCATGCTCGTACTGCCAGAGTCATTCAACCCTAACACAACTCTGACAATTGGAAACATTACAGAGAATAATAGTCTTCAAGTATTTGGTTTGGCTAATAATCTTTTAGCTTTTTCGATTGGGAATGTAGAACAAAATGCAAGCTTCAAATTATTGACTAATTTAAAACATATTTCTGCACTTACTATTGGAGATCTACATGAGAGTTCTACTTTAATATTACCTAAAATGCTTGATGCTCTTACTACATTAATCATTGGAGAGATTAATAAGTCTAGTCTCGAGCTGCCCGATTCACTTAACAATCTTACTACACTCACAATAGGATACACTGTTTGGTGTACGATTAAGCTACCGAATTCTTTAAATAATCTTGAAAATTTGAGGATCGGTATGGGAAGTGGGGGTTTTGTACAATTACCAAATTCCCTTAATAATCTTACTAGCCTTTTTATGAGCAAATCGCATGGTACTGAAAACAAAATTGCAATGCAATTACCGAACACACTTGATGACTTTAAAGCATTGCAGATCGAAAACATATTTCGTCCGCTACCAGATTCACTCAATAATCTTACAACACTTGTAATTGAAATACTTGAATTTAATTTAACATTGGCAAATCGATTTCATAATCTTAAATCCCTTCGCATCGATCGCCTTCGTAGTAATTTTAACTTTGGAGTGACACTAGAAATTGCAGATGCGCTCATTAACTTGGAAATTCTTAATATTGGACTTTTCTCAAAAGACACTACTCTTAAATTATCAAATTCACTTAATAATTTAACTAGAGTTGCTATTGGAGGCATTAGTGGTGCAAAAATTACATTACCTGAGCTGAAGAATCTCACGACACTTATTATTGGAGACATTTACTCTGAAGTTTGCTCTTACGATGAGGAAGGAATTTACTTTCAGGAAGCAGAACTAATATTGCCACATTCACTTAATAATCTGATAATACTAATAATTGGCTCCCTTGATTCCGGTAGCATTGTTAAGTTGCCATTAACGCTTAATAATCTTAGAATTTGTACAATAAAAAAGATTGGTGATAATGTTACTCTTGAATTCCCAAATATATTGGATCAGCTTACATCTCTTACTTTTGGCTACATGGGGGAAAATTCTAGTCTTAAATTACCTGAGTCCCTTGATAATCTGATAAACCTTACTCTAGGCAAAATTAGTCCTGATGCTCAAATTCAATTACCAACTTCGATTAATAATCTTACTCAGTTAGTTATTGAAGAAAAATTTGATTATAAACACAGAATCTACTTTGAAAATACACAATTTTGGCAAAAAATGAGAAAAAATGCACATGAAGAGAATTTTTTTATGCTATAGATTGGATAAATATTAACTGCTTACTCAAATTTGATTTAAGAAAATCTTGCGATTCAAAAAGCATCTCAATAAATGGCTATTTGCATGCTCCAATTGGGGGGACAAGATACTGCAAATTACTGACAAAGTTACTCCTTTTGTAATTCACATATTGAAGTATTGAAGCGATTAATTTTTAATAATTTGTCCTTGACTATAATTATTTAGGAGTTTGCATTAATCTCATTGAATTTATTATAAAATCTGAAAATTTCTACAAAATGAATCCACAATTACACGTAACAAAAACCTCATCAGATCCGACAATTCATCAACTAAATTCTGGAAATCTTTCCACACCCGTTAGTAATCAAAGTTCCGATACAAGAAAAACGTATGAATTAGAAGTCAAAAATACTGCAGAATCACTTTTTAAAAGAGAAGTTGAAGATCTGACAAAACTCATTTCGCGTATTTTAGTTAACTGTAATTTAAAAAGTATTCTTTTACTTCGATTAGTTTCAAAAGGGTTCTATCATCTTGCTTCGTCTTCATTTTCTTTAGGCATTCCTAGTCCTTTAGTCAATAAAGCGATCATTGCTTTTCAATTTGAGGAATTATATACAAAATTCTATCCACCCATGTATCCCTCTATGCCAGAAAAATTAAATTTTGCTCAAAATAATACACTTAAATATCGCCTGCAAATTGGTATTTATATACCTGGTGAATTTTATGAGATGGGTCAATTAATTTTGCCATTTACCCCATCTAATACCAAAAATATTGAAGTATTAGATTTTAACGAATTTTCTTTCCACCAAGCACCAATAACCGCATTTTTTATGCAAATGGAAATGGATTATCACGATCTTAATTCCATTATTTTCGAAAATCTTAATACCATTGTTCTCGGAGATGTTACTGAAAACTCTCAACTCGCTTTATCAAAATCATTTAATCAAAACACAACTCTGAGAATTGGAGATATTAGAGAAAATAAATCTCTATGTTTGATTGGTGGTCCTAAACTTTCAACTTTGTCGATTGGAAATATAGAAAAAAATGCAAGCCTCTATTTAATTTTAGCGCTGTCATTTAAGGATCTTAAAATTTGCACAATAAAAGAGATTGGTGATAACGTTACTCTTGAATTCCCTGATGCACTGGATCAGCTTACATCTTTTACTGTAGGCAAAATAGGGAAAAATTCTAGACTTAAATTACCCAAGTCACTTAATAATCTGATAAGTTTTACTCTAGGCAAAATTAGTTATGATGCTCAAATTCAATTACCGATTTCAGTTAAGAACTTGAAGGGGTTTAATATTGAAGAAAGCAATAATCAAGGATGTCTGATTTACTGGGAAAATAAAGTTGAATCATCTAGTGGCGGCAATTGCATTTTAATGTAGGAATATTAATCATAGTCACAATAAAGAGAATCTATTTATTATAATCAACCTATCTTCCTTTACATCAATGACTCAAAAATTACTGCTGTGTGCGGTCTAGCATATTATAATTATGCGTTATTAAAAGAAAGAAAAACAAGAATAAAAATAAACTTTCAGATAAATAAAGTAGCATCCGAACTAGTAAAAGTATTGAAGTTAAACCGCCTCAATAAAATTGTAAACACCCCTATGCTGTTATCCCACATAAAATAAGGCTTCGCAAACTCAACTGTCAAAGTCAGGAAAAACCTAATTGTATAAATAGGACTTTCACTCGAGCAGTTACAAAATCAGATAAAACTTATTGGTGCTGCATCGATGTCTTCATCTATTGGAATCAAATCTTTGACAAAAGATAATATTACGCCATGTTCTATTTTTATATTTAAATGCTTTAAAACAGAAAATCCATGGAAAGTATTATTTACTATTTTCGCAGATTTTTTGATTTCGATTGGATACACGACGCCATTTTCTTCGATCAATAAATCTACTTCGCGTTTTTCTTTATCGCGATAAAAGTATATTCTTGGGATTCGTCCATGATGTAAATAAGATTTTATTACTTCCGAGACTACGTAGGTTTCTAAAATAGGCCCGGACATTGCTCCTCGTTCTAATACTTCTGGATTTAACCAACCACTTAGATAGCTGCATAGTCCCGTGTCCATGAAGTATAGCTTAGGCGTTTTTATCAATCGATTGGTTCTATTGTTAAAATAGGGTTGAAGTAAGTAGAGTGTTCCGGAAGCTTCCAGAGCTCTTAACCATTTTTTAATTGTGGGTTCGCTGACTCCAGTATCTTTAGAAATATCATGATAATTGAGCAATTATCCTGTTCGTGCTGCTGCAACTTCCATGAATCTTCTAAATACGGCTTCATCTGCAATGCCTAAGTGATCTCTAATATCTTTCTGAATATACGTAGTGACGTAGGACTCATAAAAACGTTCCCAAACTTTCCCTTTATTTATAACTACATCTGGAAAGGATCCTCGCCATATTTTTTTGTATATTTCTTTTACACCCAGTCCTTTTTTTCGACCAGCTCTTCTTTTTTTCAACAGCTCAACTGTCGGTAAAAAAGGTCCATCAGAAGGATAGTCTTCTTCTTCTTCCAAAGATAATCCTTGTAATTTAAAGACTCCTACTCGTCCAGCCAAGGACTCCGTTATATTTTCCATCATTTCAAATTGCTGGGATCCGGTTAACCAAAATATTCCCGTCTTATCACTATTATCCACAGCCATTTTAATAGAGGAAAATAATTCAGGTGCATACTGAACTTCGTCGATTAAAACCGGCAATTCTAGTCGATCAATAAACATAGCCGGATCTTTTTGGGCTGCAATTCGCAGGTTTTGATCATCAAGTGTTACATAACTTCGATTCTCCTTGCTTATCTCTTTAAGTAAAGTCGTCTTTCCGACCTGCCTGGGTCCGGTTAGTAGAATTACTTTAAAGCTTTTACTTGCTTGCTCGATCGACTTTTTTAATGTTCGTTTGATATACTTCTTCATCTGACTAATCTAAAGTATCATTTTAGATTAGTCAATGCAAACTATAAACTGCCCATCCAATAAATAGTATATTATACTATAAGCGACTCTTTCTTTGAATTACCCGGTTGATTTTGCGAATGAGTTCCTATTCTTCATCCCCATCTTTGCCAATGGCTTCGACAGGACAGCCTTCTAAGGCCTCCATGCATTCTTCCTCTTCCTGCGGGTTGGTAGGTTGATTAAAAACATAGGAATATCCACCATCCTCATTACGGGTAAAAAATTTAGGCGCCGTTTCGCGACAGAGATCGCAGTCTATACATTGTTCATCTACATAGAATTTCCCTTTGACATTTTCACCCCATTTATCATTTTTACACGCCATACTTTAAGTAATTATATTTAATAATATAAAAATTCATAACAAAAGACAAGCTTTAAACCTCAATTCGGGGTAAGAAAAGTCAACTAAAAGGATTATTAAGATAATTGCGTGGAACTCGCTTTGTAATAGAACAATAGACATCATATTCTATAGTATTTGCCCATTTGCTCCAATCGGATATTGTAATCCCGTCTGCTCCATCCTGCCCAATTAAAACGACCTCATCCCCAATAGTTATCTCCGGGGAGTCTGTTATATCAATAAGCAATTGATCCATGGTAACTCTTCCAATAATGGGATAGCGGCATCCTTTAATAATGACCTCTCCTTTATTGCTGAGTCCGATGGGCACACCGTCTCCGTATCCAGCTGTAATAATTGCAATTATGCTATCACGTTGCAATATGTAAGTTCTTCCATAGCTGACACTTGCTCCTTTCGGCAATGATTTTATCAAACCTACTCGTGCTTTTAAAGTTAAGACGGGCTGAATACCCAGGGATTGAACCCAAGAATCCGTATTTTGCAAAATTCCAAATTGAATAATACCCAATCTAATGGCATTAAAGGCACTTCCCAAATCAAGAGTTTCTAGTCCAGCACTATTATCTGCATGGACTAATAATTCTTTGAAATTTGCGCCCATAATCTGAAACTTTGTCAATAAATCTTTAAATATTTTACGTTGCTGTGCGGTATATTCTAAATCTTTATCTGCGGATGAAAAATGAGTATAGATACCCTTAAGTTCGATATTTTCCTGATTCAAAATTGTTTTAAATAAAGACTCACAAGAGGCGTGCCACACCCCTGCCCTACCCATGCCAGTGTCAATCTTAAGATGGATGGGAATTTTTTTACCTGTGGAAAACCCTAATTTTTCAAATCTCTCTAATTCTTGTAATGAAGAAACAGTACTTATTAAATCATATTCTACCAAAAAATCTTCCTCTTCAGGTAATATTGATCCTAAAACTAAAATTGGCCACCCTCCTCCAATTTCCCGGACTGTAACAGCTTCATAAACCGTTGCAACAGCAAAACAATCAATAAAACTACCCATAAGCCTTGGTAAAACATAGGGCAAACCATGTCCATAGGCATCTGCTTTGACAACTGAAATATATTTTATATGTTTTGGTAATGCTGCACGAATTTGTCCAATATTTTGTTCCAAAGCTGTTAAATCTATTGTCGCCCAACAGCGCTTACTTCTATTTAATATCATATTGATTCTCTTTAATATGTCGTTTGAAATCCCATTTTACATATTCGGGTTCTTCCACCACCAATGCTTCCGGTTCCAATACTTCTCTTAACCATTTTTTTTCAATAAAACTTTCTGCACATTTTTCAATGTTATAATCGAATTCTTTTAAATACAAATCATTATTTTCTGGCAGGAGTTTCCGTTGTTTAAAATACCATTTGTCCCCCTTTAATTTTTTTAATTCCTCTTCTTTAATTTCAAAAATATCCTCCCCTCCCCCCGCGCTTAAAATATTCCACGTACCAGCGCGTACTCCAGAAACAATATAATAAGGACTGACTTTATTATAAAATTTTCTCACTAATTCCAAGCTCACTTTAAAACTATTGTAAGCATAGACTTTCTTATTCCTATTTAGCTTTAGTGCTTTCCATGCTCTTATAGCCATTATGGCCACTCGTATACCAAGTAAAGATCCTGGACCTTCACAATAGGCAAAATGAGTAATGTCTTTGAATTCCATCTTGCCCATTTTTAAGCACTTTTCAATCCCTTCAAATAAAGATTCTAAGGCTTGCTTTTCAGATTTATAATAGCCAATCCATTTATTTTCATGTAAAATTCCAACTTGCACAATCGGTGAACATGCATCTAGAAATAATATCTTATCAAAATTCTTCATTTATCTATCTTTATTGCAATCTCTTTGATCGGTATATTGTTTTTATTATTTAAACTTTTTCTAAATTGATATTTATTAATCACTTTTAATGAAACCTTATCTTTAAGAACTATTTTAGTATTTTTTTTAATTTCTATTTTTTTGAGTTGAAGAATTTTTTTGGGATACTTTTTAAATTGTTCGGTTTTGTTATTAAAATCAATTCCTCGAACCTCAGCCAAAATCGGGACTTGAGATATCATAAAAAATATAAAGAATGTTATTACTCTTAATAAGGTCATGGTCTATGTTATGTATTTAAAATGTCTAAAGCTCAACCTTTTTTACAGTCATGAATAATGTTGCCCGATATTTGGAACTTAGAGCAGATTCCTGTCCACATGCCTCTGCAATTATTGTTCCTCAGCATAATATAATTAAAACCTTTGAGCAACTCCATCAAGAATCAAATGCAGTGGCGCATGAGCTTTCAAAACGAGGGATTAATCAGGGTACTCGGAGTCTTTTGATGCTTAGACCCAGTGTAGAACTAATAACAATTGTTTTTGCACTTTTTAAAATTGGGGCCATACCGATTATTATTGATCCAGGCATGGGAATCAAAAATTTTCTTAACTGTATTAAAGTATCTTCTCCAGAAGCCCTCATAACGACGCCTTCAATCCAATTATTGAGTCGCATTTTCTTTCCTTATTTTCTTCAAATTAAACATCGAATTGTTATAAACAATCATTTTCTTGAGGCGCTCATTCCACAATCTCATTTTCCTTTACCAACTGACTTATCTTTTGCACCTGCTGCGATACTTTTTACTTCTGGTTCCACAGGGGCGCCTAAAGGGGTTTGCTATACTCATGAGATATTTAATGCACAGCTTGCTTCAATTCGGGATAATTTTGATATCAAGCCAGGAGAAGTAGATCTACCTATGCTACCCATTTTTGCATTGTTTAATCCGGCGTTAGAAATGGCTACCCTTATTCCAGAAATGAACCCAAGCCGTCCAGCTACTGTTGATCCTCAAAAAATTATACAGTCTATTCTCACTTATCAAGTAACTAATAGTTTTGGATCCCCAGTTCTGTGGCATAAAATTGCTGATTATTGTGAAGCTTGCAAGATCACACTTCCCTCAATAAAACGTATTTTTATGGCAGGGTGTTCTGTATCGATTGATTTAGTGCGACGTTATCAAAAAATCATTCCCAATGGAATTGTCCATACACCCTATGGAGCTACGGAGGCTCTTCCGATTACTTCAATTTCTACTAAAGAAATTTTAAATCAATATTATCCTAGCAGAGGTACCTGCGTGGGATATCCATTGCCTGGCAATAAGATTAAAGTTATTAAGATTAGAGATAATGCGATTAATCAATTTGATGCTTCTTTAGAGCTTAAAACTAATGAGATTGGGGAAATTATAGTTCAAGGACCTGTGGTTACTCGAGAATATCTACATTTGCCAGAAGCTACGCATAAAAGTAAGATCTACGAGGGTTCAAATGTGTGGCATCGCATGGGAGATTTAGGCTTTATGGATGAGCACGGTCTACTTTGGTTTTGTGGGCGCAAGATAGAACGTGTTGAAACTGAGTCTATGACTTTTTTTACGGATTGTTGTGAAAATGTAATTAATCAGCATCCCTTAGTCTATCGATCTGCTTTGATTAATGTTAAGGATGCTCCAGCTATGGTTATTGAACCTTATCAAGATGCATGGCCCAGATCTCAAAAGGCTAAACGGTCTTTATTAGATCAAATTAAAGAATTAGCGCAAGGACATCCGGTTACTCGAAAGATAAATCGGTTTTTCTTGTACAAAAAATTTCCAGTCGATGTTCGGCATAATGCGAAAATACATCGATTAACTTTAGCTAAATATTTTTCAAAATGAGAATACTCGTTACAGGTGGAGGGGGGTTTTTAGGTCGATATATTGTCAAAAGTCTACTGGAAAGAGGTTATCATATACGGATTTTGGGCCGTCAGCGACAGCCCGATCTTGAAGCCCTTGGTGTGCATGTTATGCAAGGAGATATTGCAAATCCGGTAAGTGTTAATAATGCTGCTTTTGATAGGGATGCGGTTTTTCACGTCGCTGCGAAAGCGGGTATTTGGGGTGAGTGGGATAGCTATTTTTCTCCTAATGTTATTGGGACACGTAATGTTATTAAAGCTTGCCAGACTCATAAAATTAAATACCTCATTCATACCAGTTCTCCGAGTGTAGTATTTAATGGCGATCATCTTCGTAATGTGGATGAATCAGCACCCTACGGGCGAAATTGGCACTGCCATTATGCACATACAAAAGCTATTGCAGAACAAGAAGTACTTGCTGCAAACAATTCTTCGACGCTTCTTACTATTGCTTTAAGACCTCATTTGATTTGGGGTATTGGCGATCAACATTTAATTCCCCGCATCCTAGAGCGTGCAAAGGCTGGTAAGCTTCGAATCATTGGTGATGGAAGAAATAAAGTAGATATCATTTATGTTAGCAATGCCGCTCATGCCCATCTTTTGGCCTTCGATGCTTTGCAAAAAGAAGTAGGTTGTGGTAAGGCGTATTTTATTTCTCAAGACGAACCTGTTGAGCTTTTTCCTTGGATCAATAATTTGATTCAATCATTGGGTATTGAACCTGTGAAAAAAAGTATTTCATTTAAAATGGCATATAAAATGGGATCTTTTCTGGAAAAAATGCATAAAGTCTTTTTACCCAAGAAAGAACCTTTAATAACACGCTTCCTGGCAACTGAACTCGCTAAAGATCACTTTTTTAATATTTCTAATGCAAAAAAAGATCTTGGTTATTCTCCGCTTATTGGTACTGAAGAAGGATTAAAGCTATTGATACCCACACTCAAAACTTCAAGTTAACAATCCCTGTCGGAATAAGCTTATATCGAACTGAGGTTATGACATATAAATTTCTATGTATTTTTCTACCTCCGCCTCAATCTCAGCTTTCAAGGCAGATATCCTTCAACGCCTCGTTCATTCATGAGTTCTTCAATATCTCGATAGCTCAAGCTATAACGGCAATACCAGTAAACGGCCTGCATGATGATATGTTTGTTAAATTGATAGCCTTTGAATGGATTAGAGGATGTCATAGCCACATTTTATGACAGCAAATTTCATAGTTGAAAATCACAAAATCTCACAAATTTTCACAGATGCGACAGAACCATGCGAAGTATATTTGCTAAGGGATAACGCCGACCTGAAGGACTCCGAGGGTCCTTTACTTCATTTACTAATTCCCATATCATTATTTTTTTATTTTTCATAACGTTACATAAATTAGGCATCTTTGGTTAAATGTCGAGAACTAAATACCCCTAACTGTAATCCAAAAAATACAGATTTTTTGTTGACTTTTTTGTAATCACCACTTAGCGTTTTTTCTTATGAAAAACATTTGTACAATATTAATCCGAACAGAAGCATATATGCACTCCCTTTCGGTTTTTTATGAAAAACTAAATATTATGTAACAAATATAATAATCAATTTTCAAAAAAAGCCGATAATCGAAAAATTATCGGTTTTTTTTACACACAAAAAATATAGAATAAATATTATGAATCATCCGACAGTCAGTACTTATAAGAATCTCAATCCTTCAAAAATATCTTCCTATGGCGATCATTTGGGAATATGCCAAAGTATTAAAGGAAGACTTTTATCCTGTTTACATTGGAGCACCGCGTACGATGCTAGAAACATAACTCAATATTATATCGAATGGGCACAGGCTAATCCTAACAAAAATTTGAATTCAGTATTAATTAAAGATTCCGAACTTCGGGGTCTGTTGAATTCTGCCATTATCAGATCTACAGATCGCAAAAAAATTCATCCAAGACAGGTTGCTGAATTGGCACTTTCATTTAAAAAGAAAACTGAAGGCGAGCTTGATTTAATTTTTAGACAATACCTAAGTCTTCTTAATGACCCTTCAGTAAATTGCACTACAAATGCATTTATAGCAGCCATTAACAATAATTTGAAAAATGATGCTTTGAAACAAGCTCTGAGTGCTCCCTCTGCTAAGCGAGAAGTTTTCAATTCTGTTAAAAATGCCGTGGTAGAAGGTTATATTTATGATTTCTCTTGCTCATTAACTGCATATATATACATTTTTTCACCACTTATCGATATAGCATTCAAGACACTCACCTTCTCCATGTTCTGGGAAAGTGTAGGCGTATTTCTGGCAGCATGTTTTGTTGCAGATCTTTCTGTTACAATTTTTAAAAGCTTAGCTTACGGTGCTTGGACTTCTGGGGAAAAAGGCATTTGTGCCGGTGCCCTAAAATCCCTACAAGAAGAATGGAATAAAAAGATTGCAGATGACAATTCCTTCCATCCTTTTGTAGAAGCTTTTATTTCAAGCTGCATCATTACATCGGATTGGTTATTATTGGACAAACTTGAACAAGCTGCAAAAGTCGGCTCAATCCTAAATAAATTAGCTCAATATGGTATAAAAAACTTCGCGCATAAATATGCAATAATGAATTTTGCCTTCACACTCAAAGCTCAATTGCATCAAAATACTCTAGATGCTTCTCTATTAAAGAATTTTCTTGCCGGAAATATTAGAGGGGTTTGTAAAAATATCTTACTGGATACTTTCACTTCTTCCTGGAAACTTCCATTAGCTTCCAGTTTGCTTTCCTATACGCCTTTTGAGGCTCAAACTTATTTAAAAGAATGGTGGATAAAGGATGTTATTGCGAAAACTTTAATTCCTTCC
>JABDAI010000021.1 GCA_013289195.1 Verrucomicrobiota bacterium | reverse complement strand
GCTCGTTTGCTTATGAATTTAATATTGTTAAAAAGTGGATACCCTCCAGCGCTTATTCGGAAAAGGGATAGGCTTCAATATATTTCGAGCTTGGAAAAGGCGCAACTTGGCGGAAGCAAAGAAGACTATGAGCAGATTATATATGAAGCAATTAATCGGTCATTAGACATCTATTTAAAATCGCTTAAAGGCGAAGAATAAGCAAAAGATTTCTTGCTTAACTGGTATCTATTCTAACATGAGATTTGGTATAAGATGCCGAACAGAAAATATGCAATTTTATTGTAGAAATATTTGACAAGGAATAATTATTTATTGTATTTTCTATCAATCCCAATGCAGTTTAAAATAAAAAATAGTAAATGACGCGCAAGTATTTCCTACCCCTTCTAGCCCTTTGTGGAGCGATATTAGGATTGTATATCGTATTTAAGACACAAAAGAAAGTTAAAACACCGCCTATTATTTTTCAACCTGCGGAGTCTCCTTATGAGCATGCGATTGCAGGTGCTGGGATAATCGAAGCGTCGTCGCAAAATATTGCAATAGGAACGCCTTTTAATGAGATAGTAACAAAGGTGTATGTTGTGGAAGGGGATGATGTGAAAGTTGGGGATAAGCTTTTTGAACTCGATTTGCGCAATTTTAATGCACAGGCAGAAGCTGCAGAGGCTGCATTAAATGAGGCAATAGTGACATTAGAAGATAAGAAGAAACAATATTCTTTTTATGAAAGAATTAAGGATAGAAGAGCAGTGAGTGAACAAAATTATGAGCTAGCTTACTATGCTTTTTTAGAAGCGGAAGTGAATGTGCAAGTTGCGAAAGCAAATTTGGATGTTGCGATATCTAATATTGAAAGATCGATTATTCGTGCACCTGTAGACGGAATGATTCTTCAAATGAATGTTCATTTAGGAGAACTTGCTCCGGTAAATCCATTTTTTTCGAATCAATCGACAGCGCAAGCAGTAGCTCAAGGGTCTTTGCTATTGATGGGAACTGTGCAGCCTTTGCAAGTAAGAATTGATGTTGATGAAGATGATGCATGGCGGTATAAATCGGGAGCACATGCAACGGCATTTGTCAGAGGCAATAGTAGGATTAATTTTCCTTTGGAGTTTGCGAGAATAGAGCCTTATGTTATTCCTAAAAGCTCTTTTACTGGAGAAACAACGGAGAGAGTGGATACACGTGTGCTTCAAGTGCTTTATAATTTTGAGAAGCAGGATCTTCCTGTTTATCCTGGGCAGGTGCTGGATATATTTATTGAGGCTGAACCGTTGGATTTTCTTGTTCAAAAATGAAGTGGGCATTTATTCATTTTTCTTTTCTTTTGGCTTTAACCCTCATTATGGTGGGATGTAAGGTCGGTCCTAATTATGTTCGTCCTTGCACATTGCTTCCTGATAATTTTAATGAAGATAAACCTGGAAGAATGGTGCCGATTGCGAATTCGATTGCGGATGAAGAATTGGTGCATTGGTGGGAAAGGGAGTTTAATGATCAGTGCCTAAATCAATATATGGAGGAAGCGCTTCTGTGGAATTTTGATTTAAGGATAGCTTTAGAAAGGATTTATCAGGCAAGGGCGAATTATTGGGTGCAGTTTACTTCGATATTTCCGGAAATCGATTCGGATTTCGAGGCTACACGATTTAGAGAGAGTCAATCTTTTGCTTCATCAACACCTCCATTAAGTATAGTGCCAGCGACACCTACTAAAACTAAAGGAAAAGCTCCAGTAACGCCTACCATACCTCCTCTAGCAATTGTGCCAGGGAATATATCGCCGCTGCATAATTTTTTTCAAATAGGTTTAGATATGATTTGGCAAATAGATTTATTTGGAAAATTTAGAAGGGCAGCGCAAAGTGCCTACGATACATGGGAGGCAGATATTGAGAATGCACGTGGTGTTAAAATTACGGTACTTAGTGAGGTAGCGAGCATATATGTGGCTATTTGTTATTTTCAGACTAAAGTCGATTTAGCTAAAAAATTGGTTGAATTTAATAAAGAACTCTTAGCAATGTCACGGGACCGATTTCAATCGGGTTTAGCGAATGAAGAGGAAGTGTTAACAGGAGTGGCTGCGGTAGAAAATAGCGAAGCAGGACTGAATGTTTTTGAAATAGCATTGAAGCAAAATATTTATTCACTGGGAGTTTTATTGGGTAGGCCGCCAGAAATGCTAGTTTGTGATTTTATTGCTCGCCGGCCAATACCCATGCCTTCCGGGAAAATACCCCAGACGTTGCCTGCGGAGCTTTTGCGCAGGAGGCCTGATATAGCGAGTGCGGAGAGATCGCTTGCTGCGCAAACCGAATTGATAGGAGTAGCTGTTGCGGATCTTTTTCCGGCAGTTTCATTAACAGGGTCGAGTAGTTCCTTTGCTGCGAATCCTTTGCAGGGTGCGAATATAGGATTTTCGAGTGATAAAATAAGTAAATTGTTTAATCATGCGAGTCG
The DNA here is from genome assembly GCA_013289195.1 of Verrucomicrobiota bacterium. Next base: position 20,249 of record JABDAI010000021.1, on the reverse strand, counting down.
GATATGGGGTATTGGTACATTAATTACATGGCCAATCTTTGATTTTGGTAAGCGTTATGCAAATGTGAAAATTCAGAAGTTTCTTACAAATCAGGCGTATTTGACTTATGAGAAGACGGTAGTAACCGCACTTCAGGAGGTGGAAATTGCACTGTCGACCTATTTTAAGGAAGAAGAGCACTTTAGGCATTTTAGAAAACAAGTGAATGCGGATCAAAGGACTTTAGATTTGACGTTAGATCAATTTCAAGCGGGGTTGATCAGCTATACAGAATTTGTAACCATCAAAGAACAATGGTTGGCAGCTGTTAATTTATTGACAGATAGCGAGCAAGCAGTGGCTACTGATTTTATAAGTGTATATAAAGCATTAGGAGGGGATTGGTAAAATGCTTTTAATTGCGTTAAAAATGTTAATGGGTGATAAGACTAAGTATTTTAGTATTATACTGGGGCTTAGTTTTGCTTCACTTATCATAAGCCAGCAATCTGGAATTTTAGTAGGGATAGTGAGGAGAACTTTTGGATTAATTACGGATACATCGCAACCGAAAATATGGGTTATGGATAGTACAGTACAATATATTGATGATGTAAAGCCATTAAGGGATACGGACCTTTATAAGGTGAGGAGTGTAGAAGGGGTGGCGTGGGCTGTGCCGTTTTATAAAGGATTGATTCAAGCGCGATTAAGAAATGGGACGTTTCAAACTTGTGTTTTTTTAGGTATCGATGATGCTACGCTGATAGGAGGTCCGCCTATCATGTTGGAGGGGAAGCTCGAAGATTTGCGCATAGATGGTGGAGTCATCGTTGATAGAGTAGGAGCGTCAACGAAGTTGGCTTCTTATGTTGATGGAAAAAGAGTACCATTAAAAATAGGTGATAGGATGGAGTTAAATGATAACCGTGCAGTTGTCGTTGGAATATGCGAAGTATCGCGAACATTCCAATCGCAACCGGTAATCTATACGCTCTATGAAAGAGCTACTTATTTTGCACCTGCACAAAGGAAGTTACTTTCTTTTATTTTAACTGAACCTAAAGAAGGGGTTCCTGTTAAGGATTTGGTGCAAAGGATATATGCGCAAACGGGATTAAAGGCATATACTTCACCGCAGCTTAAGAATTTGACGATCGATTATTATATGAAGTATACCGGTATTTTTGTTAATTTTGGAGTGGCGATAATATTAGGATTTTTTATAGGAATTGCGATTGCTGGACAAACCTTGTATAATTTCACAATTGATAATTTGCCTTATTTTGGAATTTGTAAAGCCATGGGAGCGAGTAGTAATCTGCTCGTAAAAATGGTTCTTGTACAAGCTATTGTGGTAAGTATTATTGGGTGGGGGATTGGTATAGGGATGACGGCTCTTTTTGCTTTATTGACGCAAAAGACAGAACTGTCTTTTAGTATGCCCCTTTGGCTCTATCTTTTTAGTGGAGTTTCTGTATTATTGATTTGTCTTTTTGCTGCATGGATATGTATAAGAAAAGTCATTAAATTGGATCCTGCAATTGTATTTAAAAGTTAATTTATGGAAAAGGAATCAAGCCCAGCAATTGTTTGTAGAGACTTACATAAATTTTTTGGAGTAGGTGCAGCGAGGATGGAGGCATTGCGGGGCGTGAATCTTACAATTAATAGAGGAGAACTTAGAATGCTTATGGGGCCATCTGGCTCGGGGAAAACAACTTTGATTTCTATTTTGGCCGGGATATTGACGCAAGATTCGGGAGAATGTCTCATGAATGGGGTAGATCTGAATCATCTACCAGATAAGCAGAAAACGCAGTACCGCGGAGATCATATTGGTTTTGTATTTCAGGTATTTAATCTTATACCTTCTTTGACATTAGAGGAGAATATTTCTATTCCTTTGCTTTTAAAAAATATTCCTAGAGGAGAAGCGAATGAAAAAGCAAAATTGTTGTTAAAAGAATTCGGTATGGAGGAAAAGATTGGTACGTATCCTCCGGAGCTTTCGGGTGGACAAAAACAGCGGGTGGCCATAGCGCGGGGAATTATACATGATCCGGATTTCATTGTCTGCGACGAACCTACAAGTTTTTTAGATCATCAAAATGGTATGAAAATAATGGATCTTCTAAGAAAGATGGTCGAAGAGAAAAATTTGACTGCAATTGTTGTGACACATGATCCGCGTATTAAAGAATTTGCCGATAGGATTGATTTTTTAGAAGACGGTAGGATTGTTGCTAATCATACAAAATAGATATTTAATAGCTAAATTAAGATATGTAATCTGCAATTTTTAGATTTTTCATACATTTAATATATCTATTTCTATTTTAATGTCAATTTTGAATCAATTTTTTATAAATAGGAAAATTTTTGAAAAAAAACAATTATAATGTTTATTATATTATTAGGCAATAATGATGTTGTCTAAAAATTAAGAAAGGAAAATGACTATGAAAAAATGTAAAATTCTAACAATGGTTACAATCGGCATTTTGAGTTTAATGAGTGGATTAATGACCTATGCTCAGGAGGAGGAAATGAGCGCAGTTGCAGGTATAGAAAGACAGGGTAAAACTGAGGATTGGCTCCCCGTTGAAGTAGTGGCTAAAGTGCCTGCGACTGTAACTGTTACTGGGGAAGGATCAAAAAAACACGCCGGTCCTTTGGTACGTACTTTTGAAAAAGGTACACTAGGTACGGGTACGGCAAACCTCTTTAAAGATACGAAAAAAATAAAGATAGAAATCAAATAAAAATAATTCAATACGCTAGAGTAAGCTAAAAACTTACACAAAAAAATCGAACTCCAAAAGTTGGAAGAAAACTTTAATTTGCCTTCCTCTTTTGGATGTTCAATTTAATTAAGATATTATAATGGTTGATTGATCATATGCTCTATGCTAGATAAGGAATCCATGATATTTTCAAATGAAGGATGCTCGTCAAAAAATTTAACAAGATAAATTTTAAAAATTATTCATCATAAGTTTTTTTGGCTGGACAAATAAATAATCGCAGATCTTAATTATTATTAAGCAATAATGGTATTGCTTAATAATTCAGAAAGAAAAATGATTATGAAAAAATGTAAAATTCTAGCAATGGCTGCAATTGCCATTTTGACTTTAACAAACGGATTGATGACCTATGCAGATGAGACAAAGGACTTGGGCACGACTGAGAAAAAATCAGAAAAGCATCATTCAAAACACAAGGACAAGTGGCTACCCATTGAAATAGAATCTGATATACCTGTTACTCTAACGATTACTGGGGAAGGATCAAAAAAACACCCCGGTCCTTTGGTGCGTACCCTTAAAGCTGCGCCAGGTAACCCAATTAAAGCAAAAGTAGATCTTTTTAAAGACACTAAAAAAATAAAAATAGAAGTCAAAGAATTCAAGGAATAATAATGTCAACACGTCTAAAATAAGTTGATTGTTTGGATGAGACTTAATCTGGCATTCAATCTTTATTTTACACAAAAAAAAGCGAACACTGAAAGTTGGGAGAAAACTTTAATTTAGTCTCCCGCTTTTGGTATGCAATTAAATTGTGATTTGTAATGGTTGATTGATCATCTGCTCCAAGCTAGATAAGGAGTCCATGATATCTTCGAACGAAGGACGATCTCCAAAAAACATTTCTTGCATTTTTATGTAGTCGTGCTTGAGTTCGGCTATCCGCTGAGGTTTTGGAACTAAACGAAGAGTTCCAATCATAGCTTCTTCATATTTTGCCCAACTAGAACGAAAAAATATGCTTTTGTGCTTTGCAACCCTATCAAGAAGATCTATATTTTCTAAAGCAGTTGATGAAACATTATTAAGATGCATTTGATGAAGATCGTAATAATGACGCGAACTTCGAATTGCTGGCATTTTCCCATCAGGTCTATGAAATTCTGCATGAAGTATTGTTGCTTTTTCCCAAAAGGTCCTCTCGACAGAAAGTGTCCTTATCCAAATAGGAGTATAGGTGAAAAGGTGTTTAAAAGACTCTTCTATATATGAAATGATTAGACCATCTATAACCGGCCAATCGTCAGATCGAGAACCCATTTCTATTTTAATTACAGGCTGTATGTAATTGTCTAAATCCATATCAATAGTTCTTGGATAGAAAAAAAGAATTGTTTGAGGATCTAGTTCATCAATTTTTAACTCCCAGGTATATGCATCCTGAGGAAGTTCAAGTTTTTCGCGAAATTTTTCTTGGAGCGCAGGCATGAACCTATTACGTACTTCTTCTTTACAAGCTTCACTTAAATCTTCAATTCTTTTTTCAATTTGTTTTTTAGTTGTTCCTTTTTCTGGTTCTTTATCGCCTCCAAAACCTAAATAAGAACGTTGGAAAGCTAAATCTATATCTTCAGAAAAACGATTTATCAAATTGAAAACTTTTGAAAGAGATGTGCCACCTTTAAAAGTAATACTTTCTCGAATCTTTGGCATATTGGCTATTTGATTTAATGTCCAGCAAACCCAAAAATCCTTTTCAATAATTACTGGACTGACTCTTTTTAATGTAGAAGTTTCTAAAATGATGTCTCTTCGATCTTCACTAGATAGGTTTAAGAAATTATTAATCATTTCGAGTTATTTTTGATTATTTGGTCTATTATAGGTTGCATCCAACCTGGTAGGTCAAATTTATAATTATTGAGTTCAATTTTTTCTTTTTCAACAATTTGCTTTCTTATCTTTTGGATGATATCGGAATTCATATTATCTTTACCTAAATATTTTATGGCTTGTATAACTGTTCCTGATAAACTTCCTGCCCCAATTAAACCACTGGGACGTAGGTGTTTGAATTGAATTTCTATATTGCCCACATGTATTATTTGAGGATTACCATCTGTTAGAAATACTATTTTTGCAGGGATTTGTTCGGTAAGGCCCAAGAGATTCGCGCTGTAGGCTCCAGATACCTGAAGTTTGATATTTTTCTTTTTTGCTACAGCTTTGGCAATATTATAAGGGTTCGGACTTAAAATACCTATTTTAGGATTTTCTTTGGGATAATAATAAATACCTCTTTTCAGTCTTCGGATTTTTTTTTGAGAGCACAATCTTGAAAGAGCATGGTCGACGGCAACACGCGATCCAAGATCTAAAAAATCTCTTGGTGTAAACACCCATCCGCGTCCGTTACTAATTATTCTGGTAAATATTTTATTCATAATACTCAATTATGGTAGAAATAATGTACTATTTTTCTACCATAATTGTCAAATTTTTTATTTGGTAGAAAAACTATACTATTTTTCTACCATAAATTTTTTCTTGCTAAATATCGAATACTTGGATTTTAAAGAAGTCTAATGAATTTAGATTTTAAAAGTCGTTTAAAATTACTTGGAAAAGAGATTTTAGATTTTTTTTATTCAAGAGAGTGTTTGAATAGTGGAGCTATATTAAGATCGGAAAGTGACTATAGATATTTATCCGATCAAAGTATTAATGAAATGATTTGGGCGAAAGATCCTGCATGTTTAATGTGTGGATATCCTTTTGCTGGAGAAGTGCAGGGTCAGCGTGTTTGTCCTAAATGCAAAGATTCCAAATTTGTTTTTTTATCTGGAAAGACGGCTTTTGTTTTGAAAGGACCTGGGAAAAAATTAGTGCATGAGTTTAAATATCATAAGGGTTTTCATTTATTGCCTGATATCGTTAAATTGGTAAAGCGCATGCCAGGATATATTGAATTTTTAGAGGATGCGATTTTAGTTCCTGTACCCTTGCACAGAAGTAAAATGAGAAGACGTGGGTTTAATCAAAGTTTTCTTTTAGCCGAGAGTTTTGCTAAAGAAGCACGAGGTGCTAAGGTGGTCGAGCTATTAAAACGGGTCAAAAAAACGGCTACTCAGACTTATTTGGGTAGGGATTTGCGGCAAAAGAATGTGAAAAATGCATTTGCTTTATCCTCAAAAGCTGTTATTAATGGTGCTTTAAGATATGTAATAATCGATGATGTATTCACAACAGGAGCAACCTTGAATGCGTGCGCAAATGTTCTCAAAGAGAATGGCGCAAAAAATATTCATATACTAACTTTAGGACACGGATAAATTCATTATGGCACTTTTCAGTAAACCACAGTATTCGACATTGACAGTTAAAAAGAAGGATATTCCGAGAGATTTATGGACAAAATGTCCCATTTCTGGCGAAATTATTTATAACAAGCAATTAAAAGAGAATTGGATGGTTGTTCCCAAGAGCGGTTATCATTTCCCTTTGGATGCGAACGCTCGGATGAAGCTTTTACTCGATGAGGGGAGTTTTGAGGAAAAGGATGAAAATCTTGTTTCGGGTGATCCTCTGCAATTCAAGGGAGTATCTTCTTACTTAAATAAAATAGCTGAGAATAAGAAGAAGACAGGTTTGAATGACGCAGTTGTCAGCGGTATGGGGGCAATTGATGGTATTCCTGTGAGTATTGCAGTGATGGACTTCCGATTTTTGGGCGCTAGTATGGGGTCTGTGGTTGGAGAGAAGATTACTCGCGCTATTGAAAGGGCAGCAGAACTCAAAATACCTGTGGTTATTGTTTCTGCTTCAGGGGGAGCTCGAATGTATGAGGGAATACTGAGTCTTATGCAAATGGCGAAGACCTCTGCGGCTCTTGCTCGTCTTTCTGAAGTAAAATTGCCTTTTATTTCTGTCTTAACAAATCCAACAATGGCAGGGGTTATGGCAAGTTTTGCTTCCTTAGGAGATATCATTTTAGCAGAACCAGGAGCATTAATTGGTTTTGCTGGACCACGTATTATTAAGGAAACGACTCGAAAGGATTTACCGGAAGGATTTCAGACATCGGAATTTCTGCTGCAGCACGGTTTAATCGACCAAATTGTTGATCGCAGGGTAATGAAGGAGCGTTTAAGTCTTTTATTGAAAGCACTTTATGGAAATTCGTGAGGTTTGCTCATGAGTTATTAATAGGTGTGAATTTATTGATGAAAGATGAATTATGAGGAAGTAAAGTCCTATCTTTATAATTCAGTCAATTACGGTGCTTCCTATGGAATAGATCGTATGAGGTTGTTGGCTGAAAAGATTGGTCATCCCGAAAAGGAATTCCCAGTGATTCACGTTGCAGGTACAAATGGGAAAGGATCCGTTTGCGCTATGCTGGAGGCAATATACCGAGGGAATGGTTACCGGACTGGGTTATTTACATCGCCTCATTTGATAAGGTTGGAAGAGCGTGTGCAAGTGGATAGGCAAATGATCTCTCAAAGGGAATTGATTGCTTATGTGGACTATTTAAAAAAAATAGGGGAAGATTTGGAGAAAAAAGCGTTTGAAATGAAGCCATCGATGTTTGAAATTATGAATGCAATTGGTTTTTTATATTTTGCTAAAGCAAAAGTGGATATAGGCATCATTGAAGTGGGGCTAGGAGGGAGACTGGATTCGACGAATATAGTGGATCCTGAGGTGGCAGTAATTACGTCAATTAGTCGAGATCATACAGAGATTTTAGGAGAAAGCTTAGAGGAAATCGCTTTAGCAAAAGGGGGTATCATTAAGGCTGGAAAACCGGTAGTGATTGGATCTTTAGTGCCTGAGGTGGAGGCTATCATACGGGATATCGCAAATCAACAAGGTTCAAAGGTGTTTTCTGTGGAAGAAGTCTATGGAAAAGATATTGAAAATTATCCCAAAACAGCGTTAGCAGGGGACCACCAGCGAAGAAATGCAGCGGTAGCTTTGTTAGTCACACAGGTCCTGAGTAAGAAATTTCCTATAAATGAGGAGAAGGCGAAAGGGGCATTGGGAGCCGTTGATTGGGCGGGCCGCTGGCAAGTTTTTGATATGGGAAGAGGAGGAGGTCGGATAATTTTAGATTGTGCCCATAATGAGGGTGGGGCGGAAGTGCTGGCTAAGAATTTGGAAGTATTAATTCAAGATGAGGGGAAAAAGCCTATTATCGTTGTGGGCGCTTTGAACCTGTATCGGGCGAAGGCTATTATGAAAGTTGTGAGTGCTTATGCTGACGAAATCATTTTAGTCAAACCTAACAGTCCCAGAGCTCTTGATTGTGAATCACTTAGACAATTTATTTGTCCGGAATTTAGAGGCAAAATTATAGAAAGTAGTGTGAAAGAGATATTTTTTAAACTAGAGAAAAATAGAACAATGATTGTAACGGGGTCTATCAATTTGGTTGGAGAAGTTTTGGAGAGAATAGAAATGGTGGGCCCTGCTGGGGTCGAACCAGCGACCAAGGGATTATGAGTCCCCTGCTCTAACCACTGAGCTAAGGGCCCGTGTGAAACTAAACAAAAGTACTTTTAATGAAGTTTTTGTTTTTGGCAAGCTTGAATCTGAATATTATTTTTCGTTATAGCCTTTGTCGGGGAAAATAAGATTTGGTATAAGTTTTCAAAATAAGACGGAATACAGTCGCTTTATATTATTTTTAATTCAAGTGAAGGAGAAACACCGGGAAAAATAGAAGGAATTAATGGTGAGGAGGTAGAAAAGTTTGTACAAATTTAGGACTAGGTTATTGAGTCTCAGGAACAGGATATGTGTTAGGATTTGGAGATCCCAATTCCCGTTTACCTGATCCAAGTTCACGAAATTTCTATACAATACAGTGGTCGTCTGATAATACCTATAATCATGATTTTAAAATATTTGAAGGGAATTTTTTTGAAAAAAAACTAACAGTAAAATTTAAATATTCACCTGATCCTAAATCGGTTGAAATTGTTGTTGAATACTTTAGTTTCGTTTAAGGAATAATAGCTATTGGCAAGAATTCGTGTTGAACAGAGGGCTTTTAAGGTTGTTTCATATAAGCAATAATATCACTAATCAAGTTGATCATAAAATTAGGTACACTTCTATGACGAGAATAGTTTAATCTGAGAAATATTTTTTAACTGATCATTGACGGTTTCGATGATACAACGCTTTCTGAGTAATAGCTTGTCTTGTAAGTAAATAAACTTATTTTTCATACTCAAATTTCAATAAAAAAGATTGCACAACTTACAAAATATTAATAAATAGTTGTTTCAGTTTATATCGAACAATTAATATTATTCTTTTATGAAAAGATTTACTAAGTTTAAGACGAGAGTTGTTATTTTGACGAGTGCTTTTATTAGCATTTTTGCTGGGGCTACATATGCCGAAGATGCATTTGAAACTTTTCCTATGGTCTTTCACCTAACGGATATTAATGGTAATAACGGTTTTACTATGCAAAGCAGCCGTTCCATTAGTGGTCTTGGTTATTCTGTAAGTAAAGTAGGCGATATCAATGGAGATGGTATAGATGATATCTCCATAGGGACTGAGTATGGTGATGCCTATGTAGTGTTTGGTAGTGAAAATCCATGGGCTGCAGTAGTAGATTTTTCAAAACTTAATGGCAGTAATGGTTTCAGGATTGACCCTTCAATGGGATGGGATTGCGCTGTAAGTGGAGCAGGGGATCTCAATGGAGATGGTATCCATGATATTTTAGTTGGTCTTTTTGATGCTAATAATGCAGGACAAACCTGTGTAGTATTTGGTAGTAAAGAGCCCTGGCCTGCAGTGATAGATTGTTCCAAACTTGATGGTAGCAATGGATTTGTTCTTGATGGCATTCATCCAGACGATAGGAGTGGTTATTCTATAAGTGGAGCAGGAGATGTGAATGGAGATGGAATAGATGATATTTTAATCGGTGCTTATCGTGCTAATAACTACAAAGGTCAAAGTTATGTGATATTTGGTAATAAAGAGCTGTGGCCTGCAGTAATAGATCTTTTCAGTCTTAATGGCGTTAATGGGTTTACTATTGCCGGCATCAATGCAGGGGATGATAGTGGTTATTCTGTAAGTGGAGCAGGAGATATCAATGAAGATGGAATAGCTGATATTTTAATTGGTGCTGATCTTGCTAATGATAAAATTGGCCAAAGCTATGTGGTATTTGGCAAGAAAAACCCATGGTTTGCGCACTTTAATCTTTCTAGTCTTAATGGTGGTAATGGATTTACTATCAATGGCGTTAAGCCAAATGATCGTAGTGGTAGTGCTGTCAGTGGAGCAGGAGATGTCAATGGAGATGGCATCCCTGATATCTTAATTGGTGCGCCAGGTGCTAATAATAAGATTGGCCAAAGCTATATAGTGTTTGGCAGTAAAGAATCATGGCCTGCAGTGATTAATCTTGCTAATCTTGATGGTAGTAATGGTTTTACTATGAATGGACGTGCTCCTGGTAGCAGTGGTTCAGCCGTGAGTAGCGCAGGGGATATTAATGGAGATGATATAGATGATATTTTAATTGGGGCTCCATCAGTTGGTAGCAATGCAGGACAAAGTTACGTAATATTTGGTAGTAAAGAGCCATGGCCTGCAGTGATTAATTTTGCTAGTCTTGATGGAGCCAATGGGTTTTTTATCAATGGCATTAAGTCAAGTGATTTGAGTGGTTGTTCTGTAAGTGGAGCCGGAGATGTGAATGGAGATGGAATAGATGATATTTTAATTGGTAGTCGGGGTGCTAAGCAAGGTTATATAATATTTGGAGAACATAAATAAATCCTTGCTACTGTAATTAATTATCAGGGTGATTTTTTATGATAAATTTTATAAAGCTTAAAATAGAGAACTCCTCATGATGAAACATGATAACAATAGTTGTAATTTCGCTTAATGATAATCTCGTTTCACGTTCTTTTGGCTAGTTGACAACTCGGCCTTCCTACGCTATCGTCGTCAACTTCACAAAATAATCTAACGATATCAAAATTATTCATAAGGTACCCAACATTTGGGTGCCTTTTTTGTTGTTTTTCAAGCTTTTCTTAAACGAAACTCAGATTGAATAAGTGTATTCTAAATAAAAATATTTTATCTTAATTTGTAATTTAATTATTTATGATTTATTATTATTTATGAGAAATAAGAAAATAAAAGAATTGATTTTTATTTTATCATGTTTATTTTTAGTTAAAATTGTTCATGGTGAAATAGATTATAAGACTGGGCCTGAGAAAGGTGTAGACAAAGTAATTTTTAAAAATGATACGAATTATAATAATTTGTTTATTGCTTTTGAATTAGAGGGAGGAAAGGGGCCGAAAAAAATCATGGCTAATTCTAAACAAACAGGAAGTCCTCTTTATAATTTAAAGGAAGGTTATTTAGAAAATGGTTCGCGATATCATTTTGGGATCAATCAAAAGAAGTCTGGAGGAAATGAGAATTTACAAGTATCGGATACTCTTAACTGGTTTAATAATAATGATGAAAAAAACAATATTAATTTATCTATTGACGATCAAATAGTTACTTTTTCATTATCTTTTGAATATATTCCTCCTAATCCTCCTGATCCTCAAAAAAAGGGTGAGGTTGTGATTCGTGCGGAAGAGCCTTAGATTATTTATAATTGAGATCTAAGCATTGACACCAGATAAGACCAATTCTCCATATAAGGCAGAAATTGTAACATGGGTAATGGAAACAGGTACAAGTTCACCAATGAGTCTTTCAGCACCGGTTAGTATTACTTTTCTATAGCCACGGGTGCGTCCGGTGAACATGTTTTCACCTTTTTTTGCAGGGCCTTCGAGAAGGACTTCTTCAATGGTATCTACACTTTCTTGATTGCGCCTGAGAGAGTGTTTGTGAAGGATATCTAATAAAATTTGATTTCTTGTTTCCTTGAGTTCTTGAGGGATAGGATCTAACATTTTTTCTGCCTCGGTGCCGCTGCGAGGGCTGTATTTGAAAATATAGGCCATATCGAAGCCGATAGAATCGAATACGGTGCGGGTTTGTTCGAAGTCTTCTTCCGTTTCTCCTGGGAAGCCTACTATGATATCGGTGGAAAAATGCATTGTTGGAACCATGGTGCGCAAATCATCGATAATTTGTTGGAAGCGTTCTACGGTGTAGGGACGATTCATGGCCTTTAAAATACGGTTGGAACCGCTTTGAAGGGGGAGGTGGACGTATTCGCAGAGTTTTGGGATATCTCGGAAAGCTTCAATGAGGTCTTGCTTGAAACCGCGCGGGTGTGGTGAGGTGAAACGAATTCGTTCGATACCTGGAATTGCGTTTATTGCTTCGATAAGTTGGACGAAGGGAGATTTTCCATTTTTGGTGGGAATTTCTCGGCGACCGTAGCTTGTGACGATTTGTCCTAATAAATTGATTTCACGGGTACCATTTGCGGCGAGCTCGTGGACTTCTTCTACGATGTGTTCAATAGAACGGGACCGTTCGGCACCCCGGGTTTGAGGAACGATGCAATAGGTGCAATTCATATTGCAGCCCTGCATGATAGATACGAATGCTGAGACTTTCTTTTGATTGGGAGTATGTTCTCTAATGGTGTTTTGGGAACCGAGCTCTTCTTCGATGTCGATGATAGTTGAAGGACGAGGGCCTTGGGCTTTGAGAGTTGTAATAATATTGTCTAAATGATCGGGGACTTGATGGAATTTTTGAGTTCCGATGATGAGATCGATGTCGGGAAGACGATCAACAAGTTCTTCGCCTCGAGTTTGTGCCATGCAGCCCATGATGCCTAAAATGAAGTTTGGGTTTTTTTCTTTACGCCTATGGAGTAAAAAGCCTGCCTTTCCGATGGCCTTTTGTTCTGCTTGATCGCGCACGCTGCAAGTGTTAAGGAGAATGATATCGGCATCGGCTTCGTTATCGACAATACAGTAGCCTTTGTTTCTAAGCATAGCGGCGACGGCTTCAGAATCTCTTTCATTCATTTGGCAGCCGTAAGTGATAATGTAAACGCGGTTCATGACTCTTTTTTAGTTGAAGGACGTCCTCTGCGGATGCGTAAAGTTGGCTTCGCTCGTGTATTAGGCTGATGGGTGGGTTCTGGATTGCTTTCTAGTTTAGTTTTTGATTTGGCTTCTGGTTTGAGGATCGGCGATTCTTGAGGCTTTTGGTTTTTCTTTTCTCTTGGGATGACGACAGTGTCTCTAGTGACTTTGGGTGTTTCGATCAAGGGCACATTGTATTCAGGGACTTTTTGTTCAGTGGATTCTGTTTTGGGAGGGTCTTGTTTGCGTTTGCGTGGGATGACAATGGAATCTCTGGCTATTTTGGGTGTTGTTATTGGAGCTGGCGTAGCTGTTTCTTTAGGTTGTGACTTTCTTTCTGGAGTTTTAGGGGTTTTTTCTTGAAATTGAGCTTTTGGAGATTTCAGAGGCTTTTGAAGTTTTTGAGCTTTTGGTGGGGAAGATTTTCGCCGGGATATGGGCTCAAGGGTCTCAATAGGTTCTTGATGTTTTGGGAAGTTGGTTTTTGTTGGAAGTTGTATTTCTCTAAATTCGTCTATAGAGGGCGTCATTTGAGGAATTTTTGTCAATGCCTGAGCATTTTGCGGGCGAATCGTGATTGTGGTGACTGCATTTCCGCCCCTAAAACGAATCAAATGGTCGATGGTATTGGCCATCATGTCTCCATTTACTGGATTAGAATCATCAACGGATCCTAGGATCAACTGAGTTATGTTAACGCCTTGTTGACGGTATTCTTCAAATAGGGCATAATAAAAGGAGGAAAGGCCACCTTCAATCCCAGCGCTTAAAGAGTTGCATGGGTTTTCATAGGCAATATTAATAATAAAGCCTTGAAATTGGCGTAATTTATCGATGAACAAGCGCGTGAGGAGAAGTGGGTGCAAGAGGGATTGATTGAATTGGGATTCTAGGTTTTCTAGTGAAATGGCATTGAGAGGGAAATTTGGTTTTCGATCCTGGGCATTGACGAAAATGCAGAGGTTATTTATATTTTCTAATATATTTTGTGCAGCTTGAATGAGTGCAGCAGTATCGTTGTTGGCGACTGATATGGATATAAAATCCTTATGAGCAAAAGGGGTTTTAGAGAAATCATCTGCAATAGCATGGACGCAGAAGCCAAGAGTGATCAGCTTTTTTGAAATTGCCAATCCTATTCCGCTATTCCCCCCTGTAACTACTGCTATATCCATTGATGTTATTTGACTTCAAAACAAGTATGAGAGAACTAGCGGGTATTGCAAGCCTCATTCAATGAGAATATTTTGGTTTTTTGGTTAATTTTTGATGACTTTGCCAATGAAATAAAGGGAGAAGGTAGACGCAAGGAATAATCTAAGGCATAATATCGTCTATTTGCTTCGTTATCTTAGCTAAATAGGCTCCAAGATCTTTATTTACTATTGCATTATCTTCTGCAGCTTCTACTTGTATTATGATATTGTCAATTTCTTCTGAAATCCTTTGTAATTCACGTAATTCAGGTCCGAAAAGTTCTCTGTTGTGTGTTTTATCATGAGTTATGTGAATGCTTTTTGTCCAATTCGAACGTTCTACATATCCCATATTAGCAAGCTCCTGCCGTCTTGCGGTCACAACGTTTAATATTTCCTGTTTCTTTGCATTTAATATACTAATCAGTTTCTGTTTAGGCCTTTTTTCTGTTTTTTCTTGTGCGCTTTTTCCTTCAGCTATTATGGAATCTATTTTCCCTTCAGCATCGATGAAATCAGTTGTTTCAGTATCGAATGGTCCCTCAAATTTGGGAACTTTGGTTAATTTTTGTTATTGGACCTAAATGGTCATCTGCAAGCGCATCATCTCTTTTTTCATTAAATCTTCGTAGAGCGGACTCATCTATTTTTGTTTTAAGTAGATTCTGGATTGTCTCAGTTGTCCCTTGAGCGAATAAAGATAAGAAATCATTAAAAGTTAAATTTTCCCTTATAGAGAAAGCAGCCTTGAGCACTTCTAACCAAAAATGCCTGTCATCCCACCTTACCTGTTTACCATCAAATAATCTTGTGGCAACTTTTTCAGGGAGTCCAACAGGGGAAGCAGAATCGACTTTGGATGCAGCAGATGGCGTAGTTCTTTGGAGATTTTTTAATTTTATATTAAAATCATCACGCATAATATTACACTGATAGATAAATTGTTAAATGTCAATAAAGTGAATAGTGTTTTGAAAAGCGGATCTTTGGTTTCTATGACTTTCAGTTTTTTTAATTATCAGCGCGATTTAGTTATTTTTACTGGGTTTTCCGAGTGCGAAAAAAAACTTGATTATCAATATAAAATTATTGTAATAATCTTTGGTATTGATAATTACAATTAATCTTTTCAAATTATGAAAATCCGAAACTTGGTACTGTGTCTTCTATTATTATCTCTCATGTCTGCGTTATTTGGTTCGAGTGATAAGGAACCTGTTTTTACAACTGATTACTTTTCAAGAAAAATGCCAACTTGGAAGCCATATCTTAAAGAGTTTCATGATCAACCTAATCAGTCTTGTTTAGAAATTGGAAGCTGGGAAGGGCGTTCGAGTTTATACATTGCGGAAAATTTTTGCAATGGTGAAGGCAGCCATCTTGATTGTGTGGATACATGGGAGGGATCTAGAGAGCATAAACATAAGAAAAATTTATCTACTTTATATGAAAGGTTTCTCGCTAATACTAAAAGCTATAGAAATAGCAAAAAAATCATTCCTTACCGAGGGAAGTCAAAAGATGTATTACAAGATTTAAATAATAAATTAAGAATAGGGGCTATTCGAAAATATAATTTTATTTATATCGATGGTTCACATGATGCGAAAGATGTCCTAGTAGATGCTGTCCTTGCATGGGAATTACTAAAGCTGGGAGGAATAATGATTTTTGATGATTATGAATATCTTAAAGGAGATCATTTAAGTCCGAAACCTGCAATAGAAGGATTTTTGAAAAGTTATAAAACAATGTATAAAATACTTCATAAAGGTTACCAATTGCATATTAGAAAAATCAGTGAGGAACCGAGCAACATTAATTCTAAATCAAAAAATAAGCGGAAAAATTGATTTTTCCGCGAATGCATTCAAAAAAGTATTTGCATTTGCTAACAACCTCAGTTCGGGATAAGAGGAAAGCAAAAAATTATCTCTTAGAGAATTGGAAGCGTTTGCGGGCGCCTGGTTGGCCGGATTTTTTACGTTCTTTCATGCGAGAGTCGCGGGTTAGGTGACCTGCTTGTTTTAAGGCGATCCGTAGGGCCATATCCATTTTTTGTAATGCACGCGCTATTCCCATAGCGATTGCACCTGCTTGTCCATTGGCTCCTCCGCCTTCGACTTTTGCTATGACGTCGATTTGCTTTTCCATATCAACAGTGCGCAAGGGTGCTATTGCAGCATTCGCTAGTTGATCGGTATAACAATAAATATCTAGGTCGCGGTTATTGATTTGTACATTGCCAGTTCCTGGTTTGATGCGAACACGTGCTACAGCTGTCTTGCGGCGGCCTGTTCCAAGAAATTCGGTGGTTTTTGCTTTTGCGCTCATAAGTTGTTATTTAAAAATTAAACTTCGTATGGGGTTGGGTTTTGTGCAGCATGGGGATGTTCAGCACCTGGGTAAATGTATAGATTTTTCATGATTTTTCGTTCCAGACGATTTCTGCGCAGCATATTTTTTACAGCGTGCCAAACTGGAAATTCCGGTGTCTTAGCTAGCTTTTCGCGGACGCTCATGTACTTTTCATTTCCAAAGTAGCCGGAATAGGACATGTATTTCTTATTGTCCAGTTTTTTGCCTGTAAGCTCGAAATCTCCTGCATTGATGACGATTACATAATCACCCATTTCAACGCTGGGTGTGTAAATAGGCTTGTGGCGTCCTCGTAGAAGGTTGGCGATTTTCACTGCGGCACGTCCAAGAATTTTACCTTTAAGGTCGATTACATGCCATTTTCTATCTGTATTTGGTTTTGCTAAAGTGGTAGTCATATAAAATAAGTTAGTAAAATCGCTCATTTTCAAACTATTGTCAAATATATTTTTTTGAAAGGTTTTATTGTCAAATTAGGCCCTATAAAGAAAAATAAAATCTTACATAATTATGTTAAAAAATCTGACATTCTAATGCTTGAAAATCTTACATAAAGATGCTATATTTTATTTATGATTAAAAGGTACATTTCACAATTTATCAAAGACTCACTCAAAGACTTCCCTGCCGTGCTGATAAGCGGAGCTCGCCAAGTAGGAAAATCTACCCTAGCACACCAACTCAAAGAAGAAGGTATTATCGACCACTATCTAGCCCTAGACGATATCAATAATCTAGAATCCGCACTCACCAATCCAGATGGATTTATTAATCAATTCCAAGGCTCTATTGCTATCGACGAAATCCAAAGAGCCCCTGATCTACTAAGAGCCATCAAAAAATCAATCGATGAAGAACGAAGGCCTGGCCGTTTTCTCCTCACAGGCTCTGCGAATATTCTCTCTTATCCAGGCGTCAATGAAAGCATGGCAGGAAGAATGGACATTATACCAATAGAAGGTCTAAGCCTCGGTGAACTTCAATCTTACCCAAATCCTTCAACTTTCATCGAAGATTTGTTCTTAACCAATGATCTACTCGAGCTCGCAAAAAAATGGAATCAAATACTAACCCAAAGACCACCTCTAGATCGCAAGAAACTCCTCGATCATATCTTCTTTGGATCCTATCCTGATGTCGTATTAAAAAATAATTTAAGATTCCGCGATCGCTGGTTCTCTGCCTACGAAAGCGCTTATATAGAAAGAGATGTCCGAAATTTAAGTAACCTCCTTAATATTATTTCCTTTGCTAAACTCTACAAGCTCCTTGGCTTGAATACAGGACATCTCGTTAATCACTCCGAACTAGGAATGGAGGCAAAACTCGATCATAGAACAGTCACTCGATACATAGAAATCTTAGAACTAACCTTTCAACTAAACGTTCTTAGACCTTGGTTTACTAACGACCGTAAACGCTACGTTAAAACTCCAAAAGTATATGTAGCCGACTCTGGTCAAGCCTGCTATCTCAGTGGCATCAATAATCCCAATCTTTTAAGAAGCCATCCTTCTGTGGGTGCTCTATTCGAAACCTGGGTCTGGGGTGAGATCAGAAAACTCCTTGCATTAAGCCATGGTATCGATTCCCATTTCTACAGAACAAGTACCGGCCAAGAAGTCGATTTCTTACTCAATAGAGGCTCTCAATACTGGGGCATCGAATGCAAATGGTCCGAAACTCTCCAAAAAGATGACTTCAAATCGCTCACTCACATGACAGAATCTATTGGCCCTAATTCCCGAGGCCTAATCCTCTATACCGGAAAAACTATCTTTCTTTTTTCTGAAACACTCATGGCTGTTCCTATAGGTCTCTTAGCTTAAATTAAGCTAATGATAAGATTATTCAAAGGACTTATTTACCTCAGTTCGGGATAAGAGAAAAGCGAAAAATAAACCCCTTTGAGCCCAGATTTTGGAGAATTTTCTCGACGCACCGCGGGTGCTACTTCGAAAATTCTCCAAAATTTGTTTCTCAAAATGGATTTATTTTTCATCTTTTTCTTATCCCGAACTAAGGTTATTTTCTTATTTTATCATTTATTAAAGCTAAACATTCCTTGATTTCACCAGACTTAGAAGCAGAATACAAAGTAAAACGATTCTCATTATTCTTTTTAGCCTTTTCACCATCAATAGTAAGTTCTTCAAGGCTCAACAGCATTCCGTCTATTTTTAACTTTGAATTATACCAGATCCATGTGCCATAAATTTCTAGCTTTTTGATTTTATCTAGTGAACCTTGTAGTGTCAAAATGCCATTTTGATGAATCGCCCCAATCTTAATTTTTATAGTTTCTTTTAACGAATCAGAAATATTTATTATTGCAGAACCATAAATTTCGTCCACATGCACTTCCATTAGAGTTAAAGAGTTTTCTGATTCAAGAAATACATGAGCATTCTTTATCTTCTTAATTATTACTTTCTCGAGAGAACAGGGTAGATTAAGATCGATCAGGACAGGTTTTTTTTCACTAACAATTTTTTCGATAGTGAGTTTTTGAAGTCTTTTAAAAGTTGGCAGCAAAGAGATTAAATTACCGGAGACTGCTTTCTTCTCTCCAGGGACTTTCCAGCTAACTTGATTATAAACATTTTCAATATTTAAAATGATTAAATTATCAAGTTGATTTGATATTTGGAGAATGCCTCCTTTAGAGATATCACCAATAGAAAACTCCAATAAGCTATCAAGTTTTGCTGGTAACTTTAGTCTAGTTTCATTGGGAATTTTATTTATTTTAATTTGAGTAAGATTTGGTATTTCGCCTGACAAAACAAGGCAAGATTCATCTTCTTTTACAGAATCTAAAGAGAAATGGGTGAGATTTTCGAATTTAAGAACCGCTTTTCCGTAAAAATTCCCAAAGTGTAGTTCCTTGAGATTCTTAAACAAACGTAACAATTTCAAATCGTAGGATTTCTTATATGAATTATCATAAAATTCCTTACAGCTAAAGCTTGTCAAATTTTTAGCATAATATTGATTCAGTGCGTTAAAAGTAGCAAATGTGCTAGGGAAAACACAATTACATGCAAAACTTTTAAGCTGATTGAATTCTTTGGGTAATTTGAAGTTTTTTTCGGAACAAATTCCTATTGAAAGGCTTTTGAGATCATTCATTTTTTCAGGTAGTTCAATTGATTGCCCTCCTTTATTATCGTTAAAACTAAAATTTTTGAGTTTTGGTAGTGTTGTAGGTAATATTATTTTAGATTCCGATCCACCACAAATGGTTCCAAGATCAAGAATTTCAAGCATTTGCCCTGATTGTATTGTTAAATTTTTTGTTATTCTGACAATAGAAATGCGTTTAAGTTTAATCAGTAAATTTTCTTCTATCGTCCAATTAATGTTCAGACATATAATCTCAAGTTGCTCAAGATTCTTAAGATTATCAAATGGGATCGTGTTTTCAAAATCTCCAATATGAAGACGGGTAAGATTAGGTAATAAAGGCAGCGATAGTTGTCTACTAGTAGGAATACGAATTTTAAATTTATCATCATAGCATTGACTGTCGGAAATTGCCTTTAGCATTTGATTCAGAACAGGCCCACTGTCTGGGAAAAATAATATATTGAATTCTTTTAATTTTTTATCGCCACTTGCTACTATCTCTTGTAGCTTGTGAATATAATTCACAGTCAATTGTCTATCTATTCCACATCTTTTCGCATATTCAAAACCAATAGTTGTTTGAGGAAGACCCTCGCTATTATCACTAAAGAAAATTTTTTCTTCTTTACTGCCTAAAAAGTGAGAAAAATGTTTACAAAATGCTTGCGAAACTAAACGAAGTTTTAGAATTTCTCTCAAATGTAATGCATAAAGAACCTGCAGAATCGGTTCATCTACCTCT
>JABDAI010000020.1 GCA_013289195.1 Verrucomicrobiota bacterium | reverse complement strand
AACCTCTATAGTTGATATCAAAGCTAAATCGCATACAGGCAAACATTATAATATAGAAATTCAAATAAGTAATGAAGGAGATTATGATAAGAGAGCACTATTCTACTGGGCAAAACTATATACAGAGCAATTGGATAAAGGAGTAGAATATAGGAGATTAAATAAAACAATAGGAATCCATATATTAAATTTTATAAGTATTCCTAGCGTAGAGAAATATCATAATACCTTCCATCTGGTTGAGAAAGAAAGTAAAGTACATCACTTTAAGGACATGGAACTACACACAATAGAGCTCAGTAAGTTTGAGAATAATAAAAAGGGTGATGAAAAACTAGATGAGGCGGATGAACTGAAATTATTAATGAGCAAAGTGAAAACATCGCTTGATAGATGGGCCGCCTTTTTAAGCCGAGTAGATTTATTAAGTATTAAAAAACTTCCAAAAGAATTAAGAGATCCGCAAGTACAGAAGGCAATGGAGGTTTTGGAAGTGATGAATTTTAATAAAGAAGAAAGAGAAGCGTATGAGGCGCATTTAAAATGGTTGCGCAATGAATTTAGTACGCTGAAAAAAGCCGAGGAAAAGGGTGTAGAAAAAGGTTTAGCGAAAGGCTTAGCGAAAGGCCTAGCGAAAGGTCTAGTCGAAGGCCGGGCTGAAGGCATCAAAAAAGGTCGAGTTGAAGGTGTTAAAAAAGGCCGAGCTGAAGGCGTCAAAAAAGGCATTGAACAAGGTCGAACTGAAAGGGATATGGAAATAGTTGCAAACATGATATCCCAAGGCATTGATATAAATTTAATTGCGAAGTCCGTAGGTTTAAAGCCGAATCAAATAGAGAAAATAAAGAAAAAGATGGATAATCAAAATAAATGCATTAAAAAATGACAAAAATTTTGAAACTTCAGAATCCTAATGCTTTGATTTGCATTGAACTAATTTAAATTCAATCAAATTTAAGAAAAAAATATACTTCACCCCCCCCCATCTCCGTGACGATCTTGATCACAGGTTTATCAATATAAGCCTTTATATTTTTAAAGATAAATCTCCCTGGATAAAATTGTCCTCATCTCAATAAATATAACAATCATTTTATAAAAACATCGAGAGTCTTTTACATATAATTAAATTTTTCAACAAAAAAGACAACCAGCCTCATGGCTTAAAAATTGCAAAATTCAATTGATTTCTAAAGATCATTCGGTAGAATGCATTCATATGAATGAAAAAAATATTGCACTATCATTAATTTTATTATTTTTTATTAGTTTAATATCTACCCATGCACTACCCGAATTAGATCAAGAAAAGTCAAAAGAATGCATAATACCTATTCCAAATTACGTGCAAACAAATAGTAATTTTTTCCAGGAAATTAATGCTAAAAGTAAAGATAAAACAGAAACCTTTACCAGCATCTTAAATTTCTTTGAACAAAACAAAAATTCATATTACTTATTCACATTTAACTATCCACTCGCTGACAAAGAACAAGCGGAAAAGTTTGCAAAAGTTTTAGCAATCAAAGCTCAAGAAGCGAACCGATTTGTCCCTGTCATTGCATCGAGCGAGTTTATTGAACCCTCTCACTTAGGATTTATCAGACAAATTACAATCAAAGACGGCCCAACACTCCAAGAACGCGTACTTGTTGATCAAAAAACTAAAAAAGTAATTTTTATAGAAGACTGGGTTGATATTGTAGGCCAAATCCTTCCTGGCAGTTTTGCTGCTGTAAATGCAATTACTGAAAAAAATAACCAGTGGTATTTCACCGGATCTTATTTGTACGAAACAAATCCCATAAACAAGGAAACCGAGGAAAGCATAACAGAAATGGTTAAAATGACCTATGAAAATATGCTAACTTTTCTCAAAAACGAAGACGTAGAAGCTGTTTATAAACAATTACGTCACTATTAAAACTTCCAAGATCTAATACCAAATTTCATTGCCGACTTGCCTTTATGCCATCTAATGAGCTTTCTTCACTTACAAGTACTCGATAAGAATGTCATTATCTGGCATAAAGGCAAGCGACCTTTGTTCATTTTAGAATGAGATTTGGTATTAGTTTCGAAAGAAGTCTATTATAATGTAATTCATTCATTATTCATCCTGAAAACCGCATAGTACATCAGTTTTATAGATAGCATTTTAAAATATTGACAACTCATAGTTATCAAAATAAGGTCAACATTAACGCTGTATATAAAGCTACCCCCTTAATTTTATATACAACTTACCTGCCTCAATTTTTCGAGACGTACCCCATTACTAAATCTCCCCTAAAAGATTAAGATTATGAAATTATTAAAATTTATTATCATTTCTTTGCGCAAGCTCCAAAATAAAAGAAATAAAGTCAAAACCTGTCAAGATAAGTCTAAGCAAAATATATAAAACAATTAGCAAAACCCATTATATCTGGTTCCTAGTTCAGAAGTCAAAACTTAGAAATGCTCTTCTTAGTTATGCGGCTACGAAAAACCATCAGATTGAGCTTCCTGCTTTCCATTTGCAAATGTGTAAGTATTTTTTTGCTTCTTCTTGTACCGCATTGCAACTGTGCAACTTTCAATGAATGCTTTCCGGAAAAATATAACTTTATATGCGGGAATCCCAATGATTTCTTGCATCAAACAGGCATTACCCTAGAAAACAATATCATAGATCGGGCTCGTCTTCAATTGCTTGATCGAAAATTTAATGGTGGAAGCAGTGGTGGAATTTACCAAGGAAACCACAACACTTATTTTATTAAGCAATCTAATGTATTTACTGAATTTATTGGCTCAAAATTAATGAGTTTAATAATGGGCAAAAAGTGTACACCTGTTGTAAAGCTGGTAAGAGATCAAATCGATTGTATAGCATCAACAAAACTTGAAAAATTTAAAACCCGAAAGGAACTTGAATCCAAAAAGAGATTTAAGCGTCAAAAACTAGTGGGAGAAGCCGATATAACTGTTGCTATGGATTTTTTAGGAATCGTAGATCGTCATAGCAAAAATATGGGTTATATCAAATTGAGATCGAAAAAATTACTGGCTGCCCGCGTTGATTTTGATGCTAGCTTTGCTTTTGAAATTCGTCCCCGAGCTAATGCTCATTATCAAGAAACGAGTAATCACATGAATCTTAATCTTTTATATTTATCCATGCAGACTTATCCAGAACATGAAGTGAGGAAAGCTATTAAAAATATAACTGATATTCCTGATGAAAAAATCGTTACCACTATTTTTGAATGCTGGGCCACCTTTTCCCAAATGGGTTACGCCATATCATCAGAAAGTTGCTTTAATCTGGCCCGTAAATTGATCGAACGGAAAAGCGCATTTAACGCCATATTAAACGATCCCAATGCTGTAAATTATTTATCTCTTCAAGAAGATCCTGTTTTCAATAAAGTATTTAAAGAATTAAAAAAATCTAAGCAAAAATCTCGCAAACGGCGTCGTTATAATTAAATTGTTCAAATTTAAATTCGCCTTTTACAAAATTCATATTAAAGTTTATTCGACATAAATAAAAAAACTATGAAATTTTTAAAAAAATCAAAACAAAGCTTCTTTTTCATCAAATTTCCACTTGTAAGTTTGATATTTATTCTTTTTGGAATCATTGATTCTTGTGGGGAAAATTTCGATGAGTGTTTTTCTCAAGATTATCATTTCATCTGCAATGATCCCTATGCTTTTTTAAAAGAAGCAGGTATAGATATTAACCAAAATACTATCCGCCATGAGGATCTTCAATTAAAGAAAGCAAAACCTACAGGTCACTCTAAAGGCGGTATATACTACGATTCTGATAAAGAAGTCTATTACCTGAAAAAATGCAAAATCTTTAATGAAATTGTTGGATCTCGATTAATGAACTTATTGGTTGGAACACAAGCTTCACCTATCGTAAAAGCAGTGCAAAACAAGAAAAAGATGGTCGCTGTGAAGAAGCTTAAATCTTTTCGTATGCAAAGGGAAGCCGATACCGAGGGTAAAAAAATCGTAAATGAGGTAAAACTGCAAATAGCAATGGATTTTCTAGGGTTAGTCGATAGACATCCAAGAAATCTAGGTTATGTAAGATTAAATTCTAAGAAATTACTAGCAGCACGAGTTGATTACGATACATGTTTTGATTTTGAAAGCACCAAACACGGCTATACCTCAAAAACGGATCATCGCAGTTTAAAACATTTACGTTCATCTATTAAAAAACATCCACGCGATGAAATCATAAACGCTATAAGAGAAATAGTTTCAATCCCTGATGAAAAAATTGTTATGTGCATTCTCGAATCCTGGACTACATTAGACCACTCAGGAACCAAGATAAAATTTCAAAAATGCGCTGAATTGGCCAAAAAATTGATTGAACGGAAAAAAATTTTTCGTGAGGCACTAGAAAACCCAGATTCTTCTATTTATAAAAAGCTTCATAAAGAAAGAAGATCGAAACAAAAAATTCTACAAAATCAGACGCCAAATCAAGAACCTCCAAGAACTCCAACGTCAGATGAAGAAGCTCTTCGAGAACTATTAAGAAAAGTCCATTAATATTCTCAAATCTTTATATTTATATTTCTTTCTACAAGTTACAAAATGGAAGTGGAAATTCGATTTTGTGGATTAAATCTATGAATTCGGGGTTAAATTTTTGTGAAAATTGATTATTAGTTTCATATATATCCATTTCCTTTTAAATTCTTCTATGCATTATTGAATACCTGCTTTTCCTCTATATTGAAAGCAGATTTTTTAAACCTTGGAAAAGCCCAAGGAGAATATTTTTTATCAAAAACTTTCTTCTATCTTGACTTAAGACAATTTGGCATCAAATATTTCTTTTTGTTTTCAGTTCACTTCTATTTAAAAAATTATTATAATAATACAAATTAACCTTGACAAATAGATTTAAAATCTTTAGAAATCAGAAATTAACATTAAATAAATCCCACTTAACTACTATTTGATTAGAAAAAAATGAATACTTGTGTCATAGCAACATTTATAATGCCAGATGTCACTAAATTATCAGAAGAACTTAGTAAAAGTACTAATGAATCTTTCATGACTTGGCATGAGGCGTTAACTAAAGGGACTCAGCTAGCTCAAGAGGCGCAGATTGATCCTGATGCTTTTTTAATGCTTGCACGTAATTGTAGCGATTCGGGTCAATTCCTTTCTATTACCAAAACATTGAATAGTTATTCGAAAGAAAACCCTTATGGCAACAATGCCTTTAATTTAATAGATTGCTTTGTAGAAAAATCCTCATATCCATTAAAAGACTGGATCGAAAGTTTAGATTATTTTTGCGATTGGCTTAAACAGAACTTTCGTCAAGCAGATCTGACCACAATGCTCCATTATATCGCAAATTGTATTTGTATTAAAGGAGCTAATCAAATTGAATTTAAAAGATTTAGCTTAAAAGAACAGTTAGAAAAAGTTCTGAGAACTTTTGGCTTTCAAGATTAAAGCTTATAGATATTGATTGGTATAAGCAAGCTCGACCAATGCTCCTATTGAAGTGCTGTACAAAAATATAGAGACTTTATTCCTATGAGCTTTTTCCACGGCTTTTTTGTAAATTCTGAGCTGGGGCTCGTATTGTGATTTTAAAATTTCTAAAAAGTCTATTGCAGCTCCTTGCTTATCAATCAGATCTGTTTTCCAATCTATGATTAATATTCGATTCGTGAGTTCACAAAGGGCAAAAAAATCAATGTATCCCTCATAAGCCAGGTTATTTTCCTCTTGGTAAAGGAAAGGACATTCTGTTTGAATAAAATGGCTATGACTGTCTTTGAGTAGGGCTTTTAAAGAAGCCGATTTATAAAATAATTCGATTTCTTGTTCACCTCTAATAGGATCAGGGCATTTTTGTAAACGTTCAGAAAAATATTGGCTCCATTCGGAGTGTGTTTTCCAAGGCAAGTATTGCATCATATTGTGCCACCAGTTGCCGTAGTCGATCGCCGAATATTGTTGATTTGATTTTTGATCGGGATCATTTTTATCGGAATGAGGGCGTTCAATTTTTCTGCTGAATTGGCTGGGGACTTTGTGCTTTAAGATCCGTTTAGAATAGTCGGAAGCTTTGTCAATAATTGCAAGATCGAAAGATTTCGGATTCGATGCGGAGGTATTTTTCCCTGTCACATTGATTTCTTCTTTGTTTATAGGAAACTGCTGATGAGAAATTTTCTTTGTCACAATAGGCATTACTGGAGTTAATTGATTCCAAATTTGTCGATTTGGATTGCCCGAAGTGATATTGAGTAGGGAGGCAAAAGAAATCTTTGAACTATCAAAAAGAGCTTCGTCATCGACCCATAGGAGTTTATGTCGGGGACGAGTGGCTGTCACATAGAGAAGCCTTTCCAATTCTGCGATGCGGTGTTTTTCTAATAATTCATCAAATTGTTTTTTATCCGGATGATTACTGATTACTACCTTCTGACCTGAAACGTTTCCTAAATGCATCATTTGCGGGTATTCTTGGGATGGAAATAGAATACCCCTAAATAAAAAAGGTACAATGACTACTGGCCATTCAAGTCCTTTGGCTTTATGGGATGTAAAGCCTTGAATGTGGCCTTTTAAGACAGTCAAAGGTTCGTCTAAATTATAAAAATCTTTTTTTAAATGGTCAAAAAACTCTGCAATTGATAAGCCTTGTTCTTCTGTAAGGGTTGCCTCCATTAATATTTCATCCACAATATCTAACAGATAATCGTAGTTTTGTTCTGACAGAGAAAGTAATCGATTCCTTAGATTAGTCTTTGCAATCAAACAGTGAACGGCTTCTGAAAGAGAATACTCAAAAATTTCACATCTGAGGGCGCTCAAACTCTGTAATATCTCTTCTATGGGATTCTTTTGTGTAGGATTTTCTTTTGATACATTGTGAATAGATGAGATATTGAGAGGATGTCGTTCATGTTTATCCCATGATTGATGGACATAGTGGGCGATTGCATCGTCGGATAAGCCAAATATTTCCCGTAGGACGCCCACAATTTCGAAAGAATTGTTAGGTGATATCATGATTGCTAAAAGGGCGGTTATCCAGGCAAAAGCAGGATTATCTCCTTTGATGTCATTTCCAGAATGAATCTGAAGAGGGAGGCCTATAGCGTCTAAAGCTTTTTTAATTGGGATCAACCAATTTTTCCTTGGAACTAAAATCGCTAGTTCGCTCCAATCGCTTATCTCCAAGGCTTCAAGTCCTAAGGATTGGAGTTTATTTGCTAGTAATTGTGCTTCATAGTTTTCTAAGTCATTGTTAGTCCATTTCGGCGATTTATTATCTGGCAATTGGAGTACAATTTTGCCGACAAAACCATCATGTGCCCATGGACGGGCATTTAATGAAACAAAATCAATTTGTGAGGTATTTATTTTATTTTTTAAAATATTGGGGAATAATGCATTACAATGAGTGACGATAGCGCGATCGCAGCGCATTGTAACATTAAACGTAAGCTCTTGTGCGGCGGAAGAGGATAGTAAATCGTGATGTACTTTTAAGTAAGTGGGCAAATCAGCACGGCTTGAATAAATAGCTTGTTGAGGATCGCCGACCATGGAGAAGCGCCCGCCCAGAGGATGAGCATTCGCATTTGGCTGAACAACTCCTAATAGGACGGCGAATTGCTTCGCATCAGTATCTTGAGCTTCATCTAAGATAATATGGTAGTCCAATAAACGAATCGCTTCTAGGGAACTGGAATCTTTGATCAATTTTTCAGCAAGATCTATCATATCATCGTAGGTGACAAATCCTTTTGAAAGACGGTAGTTTTGGTACTCTTTGGCTACATTCCAAGCAAACATATGGCCTGCTTCGCCAACCCAATTCCATAATGGCGAGAAAGCACTGGAACACAGTTCTTTGAATACACTATCTCCTTGAGTGACTTCTGGTATGCCCAAGGCAATTGGATTTTCTTGCCATTCCCTGAGCCATACTTGTAATGCTTTTTGGATTTCAGTGACTTTTTGTGCAGATCTTGTTGAGGTGTATTTTAGAATATCTGTTAAATCTGTTTTGGGGCAATTGGGTAATATCTTTGTAGGGAGTGAATCTAAAGAAAGTTTATGGGCGAGATGGAGCAATTTATCAAAATTAATATAGCTATTTAAATCTTCCTGTATTTTTTCGGGTATTAAATTTAAAAAGTTTTGCTTCGAATTTAAAAACTCTCGCCACAATTCCTCATCGTTCGTTAGTAAAGTGAGATTATTGGGTATGCCGATACTCGATCCGTAGGATTGAACAAGCTTTAAGCAAAAACTATGAATTGTTCCAAAAAAGGCTTTATTGAGCTCAACAAAAGCATGCATAGAACCATTGCAGTGCATAAGTGCTTGGTAGGCGCGCATCTTCATTTCGTCAGCAGCCTTTTGGGTATAAGTGACTACTATAAGTTTTGAGAGTTTTGAAGGTAAAGTTTGATAATCAGTGCTCGCTGCTATTGTTATAATTCTTTGCACTATAGCTGTTGTCTTCCCTACACCGGCAGGTGCAATGACAGAAAAATTATGATCAATTTCTTGTGCAAAGCGATCTCTTGCTTCTTGATCTATTAGCTTTTCTAGGACCTGTGTTGTGGCATTCATAGTGGAAAAAGCTAATTTAAAATTCAAGATTTGAATGGGTTAAAGACCACTTCTTTTCTAAAATCTCTTCATCGATTTTAATCGTTGCCAAAGGAAAATTGAAATTACTTCCGTAATCTCTTTCCATGGTACCACGAATCCCTAATTTACCATTGCTGAAGATATTGTTTATTGGATCAAAAATGGATGGATCTTCAAGAATATCTTTTAGATCGAGTTGCTTTTTTAATCCGACTCCAGGTTGGACAATTGAAATCTCAATTTGTTTAAATCCTTCTTGATGAAATTTGACTCCATACAATACCAATTGAATACCCATTCCCTTTTTTACTTTATCCTTTGTCAGCGCACCGCTGGCACCTGTTTTAAAATCCAATATCCATAGGGGTTTATCTTTTGACTCCAAGACCGGCAAGGGATAAACTATTAAATCTATTCTGCCTTTTAAGGGAATATTTAATAAAAAATTATTTTCTGCATTCTCTCTTGCATCTTCTGTGGATATGATGGGATATTCTGAAAATAAATAATTATCTTTTAAATTTTCACTTAAAGTCCTTATTAAAGATAAAGTTACTCTTCGAGCTTCGTTCCAATAGGCTTTCCAAATATCGGGGAGCTCGCGATTTAAACTATTAAAAGTTTTGTTGACAATTTCGAAAACTTTTCTTGCTTGGACTTCAATCAACTGGTTCCATTCTTCAAAATTGACCTGCACCCCCTGCTTTTCGTGATTAATCCATGTGTGGACCCATGTTCCTTTTGCTAAAGAATATAAGGACTTCCCCATTTGCACGGGATAATCTTCGATTTTAAGTATGTGCTTAAACCATGCTCGCTGTGGGCTTAATAAGACTTCTTCCCATGCTTTACACGATAACTCTAAAGCCGCTTTGTTTGGGTTTTTAAAACTAAAACTATACTCATCAAAAACTTCATTGATTTTGCGTCTTTGCCGATAAGCATGCCCCACTTCTTGAAATACTTGCTCACTTTCTTTGCTTGATTTAATTCGATAGGCATTGATCCAATAATCTGTATCTCTCAAAATTGTTTTAACGCCCTGTTCATCTAATAGTCGGCCTTCAACAATTGCGTAGAGTCTTTCTAAAAATTCACTTACTGAACTTTCCTTGCCTTGAGGATCTTTCTTATGAGCAGTTAGTATTAGTTTTGTACTTGGCATTCCTTGTAAGACAGCAAAATTCATTTTGCTCGTTTCATACTGATCCGTGCTGGATACCCATAGTGTTAACCCGTCTTTTACAGCAAAATGTCCTTCCCCTTGACTACCTTTTATTAAGGATCTGAAATTAAGTTCATTTATTTGCTTATTATCTAAAAAAATCAGTTCTGGTTTTTCACTTGGCCATTCTCCTTGATTCACTCCTGCTAATATTAAATGACTCCAACTTTGGGTTAATGCTTCTTCCTCTGTAAGCAAGTGTACCAATGCATATCGGTGGTTTCCCCAATAATCTGCCTTACGTCCTAAAACCTTGGTGACACTGCTAAGCCATATCAAAAAATCCTGTTTTTTAATGAGTCTTTTATCCTCTTGCAAAAATATGTTGCCTCGTACTTCCGTCAATTCCCAATCTTTAACAGAAATTATAGCCTGCAATCCTTCGCGAGCACTTTCCATATAGGCTCGAAAAGTACTTTCCTTGGGCAGTAATTTCCATTCATGGATGAGACGAGTAACGAGTTCATCATTTAAGCTTAGGGCGAAATAAGTAAAAATGACTTCAAGATCATCGGTTAGGAGGGTCTGCAAAGCAACTCGACTGAGTTTGCTAAAACTTTGAAATGTTTGCGCACTTAGCATGCCTTCGTTCATTAGCACTTCTAAAAACGTTAAAAAATTCTCCAGTCGAGGACTTTTTTGCCATTTAACCCATAATTCCAGTAAATGTCTTTTCTGAGAATTTTTCCCCAAGTAACCAAGATGATTGAAGTGCGCAATCTCCTCTTTTTCTAAAACCCGCGCAACTTCTCGGGCCAATGGTGAAGTCTGCCTAGGAAAAACTACGCCTAAGCGCAAAACCTCTTCATTCACTAACGCTTCGGCTATTCTTCCTACGATAACTTCAGCCTCCCTCAAAATATTTTGCGCAATGTAAAACTCAGGCAAATTTTCGGTATCCGCATTGGCATAAATATTTAGTTTGTCTAGCTCTTCAAAGCTATTGGATAAATATGAAAATACTTTCGGATCTAATTCCCCCAATAATTTCTGGGACTCGCCAAATTCCTCCTCCCAGGAACCTAGCCAGGCTTGGTCTATCCAACGTTCACTGTGCTGTGTTAATAGACAAATCTTTGCTTTGGATGCTGATCTTACGGCTGAAATTAAAATTTTATAGATTGACCAATTCCTTGAAGAGAAACCAAATATTAATAAATCCGAAAATATTGCCATCCCTGCCTTTGATGATGCATAAATATTGTCTTGCACGTCTTGGATAGTTACCATGCCGTAGGCTTTCTTTTCTTCCCAATATTTTTTAATTAAAGCCTGCGCAAATTTATTTTTTAATATATCTACTGTCCAGCCGGTGCTTTCTAAAGTATCGGCAAGCCTCACAAATTGGTCTGGATCTATTGCTGCTGCTTTTGCTATGTCATTTTCATTAAATCCATTCGCAACATTCTTCATTAATAATTGCAAATTTTCTCTTAACTCTACGGGTTCTTCAAATCCATTGGCTTTACTTAAAAAATGCCGCATAGTGCCAGGGGTGAAAAATTGAACGCCTACGAGTGCTATATCCAGCTTAAGCAATTCATGCTTTATGAATTGCACTGTGGCCTCATTGGGTACTACTACTGCTCGAACAAAATTTTTTACAGAACTCTTGGCTTGTATAAACCAGTCCTTTAAAATTCCTTCCCATGCATCATTAAATGAAAAGGCTTCATAAAGAATTACGTCTTGTGGTAATTTTTTGTTCAAAACAATCTAGCCTTCTAGCCAATGAAAATTTATCGATTCATCAATATCTGGATGTATACTATGGCGTATTGGACAATTTTTTGCCACCTTCATTAGCAATTCCTTGTGATGATCACCGACTTTACAAGGTATCCATAGTTGCGCTTCTATTTTCGCGATGCGCCTTGGCAAGTCTTTTGACATGTCAAAACTGACTTCCATTTTCATGCCAGAAATATCTAGCTTCAAGGCCTCCGCTTCGTATCCCATCATTGTTCCAACGCATGTTAAAAAGGATATTGCAAATAATTCCGGAGGAGTAAATCCAGTGCTCGTATTATTCTTATTGGTATCAGTCACTACTGAGCTTCCTGATACTTCATGCTCTACCTTACAACGCAACTTTCCATTATATTCTGCCTTTATTGTTTTCATATATTTTCGTAACTTAAGTCTAGTTATTGCTTAATTTCTGGGCCAAGGCAATTGCATTATTCATGCTCTTTGAACTTGCCTTTCCTTTTCCAGCTATTTCAAATCCCGTTCCGTGATCTGGACTTGTTCTTACAAAAGGCAGTCCCAATGTAATATTCACTGCCGTATCAAATTCTACAGTCTTTAAAGGACCTAATCCTTGGTCATGATAAAGGGCTACTATGGCATCGAATTCTCCCAATAAATGTCTGTAAAAGGCTGTATCAGCCGGAATACTTTTCCCATAAACCCCAGAAAATTCTTCTTTTACTTCCTCCAAAAATAGATTAATCCATTTTTCTTCACTCCCTAATAATCCATTCTCCCCTGCGTGAGGATTGAGTCCGCAGACTCCTATTCGGGGATTTTCTTTTCCAAGTAGTCTTAACAATTTGTATGTTTCCATGATAGTTCTCTGTAATATTTCTTTACTCAGTTTTCCGGGCACTTCTCTAAGTGGAATGTGCCAGGTTGCAAGTACCATGATCATTTTCTCTCCTACAAATCCCATTACCGGCATTTTTCCAGAGCCCTGGGCAAAATACTCCGTCTGCCCAGGATAATGGAAACCTACCTTGTGCATCCATTCTTTGCTGATAGGCCCTGTCACTACACCTTGATAAAGGCCTGCATAACATCCTTGTTTTGCAATTTCTAATGCCTCCATTGCTAGGAGTGCCCCTTGTTCTGTTGGAAGTGCGGGCGTTAAATTAAAATCTGTATCTCCTACTTCGAGCAATTGCCCAGTTTGTGCCTCTTTAAACTTAGCTAACCACTTTTCTGGTCCGATAATGATACAGTTCTCCCTTTTCTCTTTATTTTTAATCCACCAATCGTAAATAATTTCCGGCCCTACGCCGGCTGGATCTCCGCAGGTAATGGCTATTTTATTCATTGTTTCTTCCCACATGGCGTTGATGGACGCAGCCTTTTTTGCCTTTGGTTTTGAAAAAATCCAAAAATACTTTCCCCAATATTGTTTTCGCTATTTCTTTTTCATCAGCGATTTGCGCTTTGATGTAAGGATTACCGGGACTGTTTATAATTTCTTGGAAACAAATTTTCAGATCCGAAATCTCTGCCTGCCCAAATCCTCTGCGCCTTATTCCTATTACATTGATTCCATGAACATCAACGAGTTCACTCACAATCAGAAATGGGGGGATATCTAAGTTGAGCCTCGCATTGCCGGCTATAATTGATCCTTCCCCAATCCGTAAATTCTGGTGTACAACCGCATTGCCGCCGATAAAGACATGGTCGTCTACCCGAACAAATCCCCCTAGAAGCACTCCATTGGCTAGTTTTACCTCATTTCCAATAATACAGTCGTGGGCGATATGGCTATTTGCCATTAAGAAACAATTCTCGCCTACTTTCGTACATCTTCCTTTTGCGGTCGCTCTGTGAATCGTGACGCCTTCACGAATAATTGTTCCATCCCCAATCAACACTCCACTGGATATTTTTTGATCGAAAGAAACATCCTGCGGGGCACCTCCAATAACAGCAAAACTATCAATATTGACGCCCCGTCCAAGTACTGCGCCTCTTCGGACTATTCCATGGGATGCAATCTTGCAATTCTCTCCAATTTCTACATCGTCTTCTATAATTGCATAGGGGCCGATACAAACTCCGCTCCCTATTTTGGCATTTTTATCGATAACTGCTCTTTCGTCTATCATTTTTCTTATCCCTGTGCTCCAATCTCAGTCCATAAAGTTGAAATCCAATCGCTGTTGATATCGATTGCTTCTTTTGCCTTACCGATTTTTGTTAATATGACATACTTTAAGATTCCACATTCGACTTTTTTATCATGCTGCATCATGCGAATTAATTCCTTTATTTTTAGAGGAACTTTTAGTCTGACAGGTAATTGATATTTTTCAAGCACTGTTTCAATCCTTCGAACCTCCGCTTTACTCAAATAACCCAATTTCTCTGATAGCTTCGCACCCACTATCATTCCAATACTGACAGCCTCTCCGTGCAAATACTCACCGTACCCTGCGACACTTTCTATTGCATGTCCAAAAGTGTGGCCGAAATTTAAGATCCGCCTTATGCCGCATTCGTCTTTTTCATCCTTTTGCACAATCGACTTTTTAATTTCACAGGCCTTGTGAATATAAGTTAGCAACTTTGGTGAATTTGCATTAACAACTTCTTCCATTTCTAATTCCTGGAAAAATTGTTCATCTACTATCAAGGCATATTTAATAACTTCAGCCATACCTGCAGCGAACTCACGTTTTGGCAAAGTTTTTAGAAAATTAATATCTATAAATACCCCCTTAGGTTGATGAAATGCCCCTATGAGGTTCTTAGCCCCTGCAATGTTTATGGCAGTCTTTCCCCCTATCCCACTATCCACCATTGCTAGTAAAGTGGTTGGAATCTGATAGTAACCTATTCCCCTTAAATACGTAGCAGCGACAAAACCTCCTACATCGCCAACAACTCCTCCACCTATAACAAAGATAATACCCTTACGATCTATTTCATTCCCTATCAAGAAATTATAGATCTCCTGAGCGACTTTCAAATTCTTATTCTTTTCTCCGCCCTTGATGTTTTTAACCAAAGCATTTTTTTTTGATATTAGACCCCTTGCATAACTTTCTGAATTAAATCCGAGGGTCTCATCGATCAAAAATAGTATCTTACGGTTTGATGTGGCGCAATGTTCTATTACTTTTTCAATGTCAGCAATCAATCCTTGTCCTATAAGAATATCGTAAGACTTTTCTTTATGTTCTTGAAAATCTATCTGTATAAGAGCCATGAGAGAGCAGCATTTTTAGCTTATTGATCGTTATTGATGCTTATCTTCAAGATCGAAAAGGGCATTGACATAATTGTCTATTGAAAAGGGTTGCAGATCTTCAGGTTGCTCCCCAAGTCCGATAAAATATATAGGAACCTTGAGTTCTCTATAAATACCGACGACAGCTCCTCCGCGGCTTGTTCCATCAAGTTTCGTTATAATAAGGCCTGTTAAGCCGAACTTCTCATGAAACACTCGTGCCTGATCGATAGAATTTGACCCTATGCTGCCATCGATGACCATCCACGCATGATGCGGTGCCTCTGGATCATGTTTCTGCAATACTCTTCTAATTTTTCCCAATTCCTCCATCAGATGATCTTTGGTATGTAATCTTCCTGCAGTATCCAAAATTAATACGCTGTGTCCTCGTTTTTTTGCAGCTTCATAGGCATCAAATGCAACAGCGGCGGCGTCCGAGCCGTGGTGACTTGTGACAATTTCTAATCCAACCCGCTGTGCCCAATGCTTAATCTGCTCATTTGCAGCGGCTCTAAAGGTATCACAAGCTCCAAAAATCACTCCTTTTCCTTCTTTTTTCAGCAAATAGCCTAATTTTCCGGCTGTCGTGGTCTTTCCTACGCCATTAACTCCTAAAAGGCATATTACTTCGGGATTTCCGCGATGCCAATCGGCAGGAGGCTGAGCACCCTCTAATACTCTACGTAAAATAGTTCCTGCTAATTCTGCAGCTTGCTGCCCTCTTAAAGACTTGTCTTTTTTGTACGCGATTTTAATGGCTTCCATAATTTCGGACGTTGTCTCTACCCCAAAATCTGCTCCATAAAGGGCTTCTTCTATTGTTTCTATTGCAGCTTCATCAAGTTGTTTGAAGCCAAAAACTCCGCCAATGGCTCCGAAGAGCTTTTTGCTTGTCTTCTGTAACCCTTTTTTAAATTTACTAAATATATTAAACATAATCTCTATTCAATTATGCTACTCATTTTCAATGATTTGCCAAATCCAAAATACAAACCAAAGGATATTGCTAAAAACAAGACTCGCAGAACAATCTTTCAGGATTACTTTTGATATGGAAAATTATTTTATATTACTCAGCTGTACATAAAGTAAAACATACTATCATAACCACATCATTACGTGCATACATAACCAAGTAAAAATGGAAAATCCAATTGCAAATACAACTAAAGGTTGATCTATAGATCCATGTGTAAGTGAAAGCGTTATAAAAAGTCCAAGTAATATTGTAAAAAATATTTCTACATTTTCTTTAGCTGAGATTAATAATAAATTCCCTTCAGATGACTGATTTTCCATACGCTTAGCCAAAGCAGTTTTCCAGTTGTATTGCCGCTTCGAAGGAATAGTGTTTTCTAAAAAAAAAATTTTCTCCAAAAAATCACTTGTTACATTATTCGAATTTACATGCTCGACTCTCAGGACATTAATGTGATTTAAATCATTATAAATTTTTCTCTGACATATCCATACTACCCATCGTTCTAAAAGAGTCAACGGTCTAGACAACCTGCTGTTATTGTACCTATAGTTAACGTTAATATACACCATCATTTCACTTAGTTTCGGATATACTTTATTGGTCGCATTTTTAAATGCAGAGGATACTTGTCTCAACTTTAAAAAAATTGCAATTTTATCCTCTTTTGTATATCTCAGACTCAAATACGGAATATTAACTTGATTACCACGAACAATATCCAAATTTTGAATATTCATAAATTAAATTTACTTCATCATTAAAATAGGTCAATTGGAAAAACTTGACAATATCGAGTTTATGTATGTTGCAAGATATTCGCTGAATCCTGGCAATGAGGTAAATTCAAGCGACCTTTGTCCATTTTAAATTGCGAATTGGTATTACTAGAAACTTCCGTTCGGGATTAAGAAAAAAATTCATTCCAAACTCAAAAAAAGCTTCCCTCCTCTTAAAAATAATGCGTAGTATTACTTTCCGTGTACCCCATATATTATTTATGCCAAAATATCCTCGAATGCGAATTCCATCCATTATTAAAAAATATCTTATGGCCATTACCGGTGCAATTCTTACTGTCTTTGTACTCGCTCATATGGCCGGCAATCTTCAAATTTTTCTAGGGCCCAATGCGATTAATGAATACGCCCATAAACTTCAACATCTTCCTTATGGGCTACTTTGGGTCAATAGAATTTTCCTCCTCGCTGCAACTGCTGTTCATGTGTGGATGGCAATTTTACTTACGGCCGAAAATCGCATAGCGCGACCTCAGGGGGCCCATCTTACAAAATCCGTTCAAGCTACCCTCTCATCAAAAACTATGGGACTTTCTGGTTCTATTATCTTGATATTCATCGTTTTTCATATTCTTCACTTCACTGTTCGATCCATTTATCCTGTATTTCAAACCGATGCTTTTTACACTACCCTCAATGGGGAGCAAATTTATAACGTCTATAAAATGATGGTTGATGGTTTCTCTGTAACTTGGGTTTCCCTATTTTATATCATTGCCATGGGGCTCCTTTGCATGCATCTTTGCCATGGCGTCAGCAGTATGTTCCAAAGTCTTGGGTTACGAAATAAAAAATGGCGACCTCGCTTACATGTTTTTGCGCACATCTATGCATGGGTTGTTTTCCTAGGATTTATCGCAATTCCGGTAGCTGTCTTGATCACCAAATATACTTCGATTAACCTCCTTCCTTTATAATCACATGGATCTTAACCCAAATATTCCAGACGGGCCCATAGAAAAAAAATGGGATAATTTTAAATTTAATGCTAAACTGGTCAATCCCGCTAATAGGCGCAAGTATCGCATCATTGTCGTTGGATCTGGTCTTGCAGGTGCTTCAGCTGCTGCTTCTCTTGCTGAACAAGGTTATAGCATTGACTGTTTTTGCTTTCAAGATAGTCCTCGCAGGGCTCATAGTATTGCGGCGCAAGGAGGTATCAATGCTGCTAAAAATTATCAAAATGATGGCGATAGCGTTCGTAGACTTTTTTATGATACCATCAAAGGGGGGGACTTTCGTTCTCGAGAAGCGAATGTATATCGATTGGCACAACTCAGTTCCAACATCATCGATCAATGTGTAGCTCAAGGAGTTCCATTTGCTCGTGAATATGGAGGTCTTCTTGCCAATCGATCTTTTGGCGGTGCCCAAGTCTCTCGTACTTTTTATGCTCGTGGGCAGACTGGTCAGCAACTTCTCTTAGGAGCATACTCGGCACTTAGCCATCAGATTAGCCTTGGCAAAATTAATATGCATAATCGTCATGAAATGCTCGATTTAGTCCTTATTAATAGCCATGCCAAAGGTATTATTACTCGTAATTTAATAAACGGGAAAATCGAACGTTGGGCAGCTGATGCGATCATTTTGGCAACAGGTGGTTATGGCAATGTCTTCTATCTTTCCACAAATGCGGCAGGATGTAATGTCACTGCTGACTTCAGGGCCTATAAGAGAGGGGCTGGTTTTGCCAATCCCTGTTTCACGCAAATCCATCCTACTTGCATTCCTCAACATGGCGAAGAACAGAGTAAGCTCACCTTAATGAGCGAATCTTTGCGGAATGATGGACGGGTCTGGGTTCCAAAAAATCAAGGCGATTGCCAGAAAGACCCTGCCGCTATTCCTGAACAGGATCGCGACTATTTCCTCGAACGTAAATATCCTAGTTTTGGCAATCTCGCACCAAGGGATATCGCTTCTCGTGCAGCAAAGGTCGTTTGTGACGAGGGCCGCGGAGTAGGCCCACAGGGTCGAGGTGTTTATTTAGATTTTTCAGATGCCATTAAGCGCCTCGGCAAATCTAAAATCCAAGAGCTTTATGGCAATCTTTTTGAAATGTATGAACGCATTACTGGCGAAAATGCCTACGAACGCCCCATGCGCATCTATCCAGCATCTCATTATACGATGGGTGGCTTATGGGTTGACTATGGGCTCATGACGACTATACCGGGTCTTTTTTGCCTTGGAGAAGCTAATTTTTCAGATCATGGCGCCAACCGTCTGGGCGCAAGCGCCCTCATGCAAGGTCTATGCGATGGCTATTTTATTGCTCCCTCAACCATACCTAATTATCTAGCACAGATGGGACCGAGTTCTCATTCAACCAAAGATCCTGCCTTTATAAAAGCGGAAAATGAAGTAAAAGAAACAATCGAAAAATTTCTTTCCATTAGCGGAACTCAAACTGCCAGATTTTTTCATCAAAAATTAGGCCAACTCATGTGGGAGTATTGTGGCATGAGTCGCACCAAAGAGGGGCTTGAATATGCTCTTGCTGAGATACCACAGATTGAGAATGATTTTTATAGCAATCTCCTAGTCACTGGATCTAGTCAAACGATTAACCAAGAACTTGAACGCGCGGGCCGGGTAGCGGATTTTATTGAATTCAGTAAACTCATGTGTCTCGATGCCTTAACGCGAAATGAGTCCTGTGGCGGGCATTTCCGGGAAGAATATCAA
Source organism: Verrucomicrobiota bacterium (assembly GCA_013289195.1). The sequence continues at coordinate 3,587 of JABDAI010000020.1, read as the reverse complement.
ACACCTGACGGCGAAGCTAAAAGAAATGACGCCGAATATTCTTACGTTTCAGTGTGGCAATATCAGGGCGAACGATCCCCTCCTACCCTGCACAAAGAACCTCTAGAATTTCAAGAAGTTCAACTCTCCACCCGAAGCTACAAATAACTATGAGACTCCATCTGAAAATCTGGCGACAACCTGACACACATTCTGAAGGAAAATTTTCTGATTTCTATTTAGAATCTGTTTCAGAAGATGCATCCTTTCTTGAAATGCTCGATATTCTCAACGAACAACTTGTCCATCAAGGGGAAGACCCTATTGCATTTGACTCCGATTGCAGAGAAGGCATCTGTGGAACCTGTTCTTTAACCATCAATGGTATTCCTCATGGTCCTGAGCGAGCTACAACAGTCTGTCAGCTTCACATGCGCAAGTTTAAAGATGGCGATATTATCACTGTTGAGCCCTGGCGCGCTAAACCCTTTCCTATCATTAAAGACTTATGCGTCGATCGCTGTGCCTTCGATAAAATTATTCAATCTGGAGGTTACATTACTGCACGTACAGGAAGTTGCCAGGAAGCCAATAATATTCTTGTTCCGAAAACGACCTCAGATTGGGCGATGGATGGTGCGGCCTGTATCGGTTGCGGTGCCTGCGTGGCAGCCTGTAAAAATGCTTCGGCCATGCTATTTGTTGCAGCTAAAACTTCCCATCTCAATAGTCTTCCTCAAGGAAAACCAGAAAAAGATAATCGGACACTTAAAATGGTTCAAACCATGGATGCCCTCGGCTTTGGAAACTGTTCTAATTACGGTGAATGTGAAGCAGTGTGCCCAAAAGAAATTACTTTAGACTTTATAGCGCAGCTGAATCGGGACTATGCCGCTGCATCATTCAAAAAATTCATTTCGCCACCTTCCTCCTAGTACTAATTTAAAATTATCTTTATTTAGGGTTGCCTTTGGGACAATTGTAGTTCAGTCTTTTTATTTAAAGCTGAAAAATACACATCTAATACACACTATGTCTGAAGAACTTACAGGAAATATTTTAGTTGCTCAATCTGGTGGGCCAACATCCGTTATTAACTCTAGCTTAGCCGGTGTTATAACTGAAGCATTAAATCATGATTGTATCGAAGAAATCTACGGTAGTCTAAGCGGTGTTTTAGGCATTTTAAACGAAAACTTCATTGATCTAGCCGAAGAATCACAGCAAACTATCCGGGCACTTCGTCATACACCTGGTGCAGCTCTTGGAACCTGTCGCTTTAAACTCAAAAAGGAACAAGACTATAAACGCATCATCGAAGTTCTAATAGCCCACAATATTCGCTATTTTTTCTACATAGGGGGCAACGATTCTCAAGATACTGCAAATAAAATTGCACAGCACGCTTTAAAACAAAATTATGAACTCCGTGTCATTGGAATTCCTAAAACAATAGACAATGACCTTCCTATGACAGACCACTGTCCTGGCTACGGAAGCACCATCAAAGATATTTGCACTATAATTCGCGAAATGGCCGAAGATCATGAGTCTATGGGGCAACATGACTTAGTTTCTATCGTTGAAGTCATGGGCAGAAATGCTGGATGGATTGCTGCGGGCTCTACTTTAGCTAAACATAAAAATAATCCTAATGACGCTCCACATCTTATTTATGTACCAGAAATTCCATTCTCAACGGAAAGATTTTTAGAAGATATTCAAACAGTACTTCAGAAAAATAAGCACTGCTTGGTTGTTGTCAGCGAAGGGATCGTCGATGCGGAAGGCAATTACATTGCAGCTGGGAGTAATACAGATTCGTTTGGACATGCTCAATTAGGAGGCGCTGGGGAATATTTAAGAAATTTAGTCAGTGAAAACATCAATGTAAATGCTAGGACTTGCAAATTAGGTATTGCTCAGCGATGTGCGGCAACACATTCTTCACAAATCGATAATGACGAAGCATTTCTTTGCGGACAACAAGCTGTAAAAGCTGCAGTTTCCGGGCAAACGGATAAAATGATCACACTTATCCGAAAAGAGACCGACCACTATGGCTACGAAACAGGTCTTACAGCTCTAAGTGAAGTCGCCAACGGCGTCAAAACTTTGCCAAAAAACTGGATTAATGAAACAGGAAATGGCATCACTCATCCTTTTATCAAATATGCTCTTCCTCTTATTCAAGGTGAAGTTCAAGTTCCTTTCGAACAAGGACTTCCACAATTTGCAAAATTGGCAAAACATTCGATTGAAAAGAAACTCTCAGGCTATGCTTTAACATAAGTCATGAGTGGGATTTGTGATTTAATATTATGGAACACACACAATTACTTTCCGATGAACGTCTAATAAAGCTTACTGAAGCCGCACATAAGAAAGTGCTTCAATTACTTTCACGGGATAATACCAAAAACTATTTACGAGTGAAAGTTACAGGGGGCGGTTGCAGTGGTTTGAGCTATGAATTAAAATTAGTTGAAGCTCCCGAACCTTTGGACTTGACGGTAAATTGTAAGCAACTGCAAATTCTAATTGATAGTAAAAGTGCGCTTTATTTAAAAGGAACGCTCTTAGACTATTCTAACAAAATGATTGGAGGGGGATTCAAATTTTCTAATCCCAATGCTTCAACAAGTTGTTCATGTGGAGATAGTTTTAATCTTTAAATCTCAGTTAATGGATTCTCTTTTTTAATCCTGAGGTGAAGGATTAATACTAAATCTCAAGAGAATCACATTATAAATAACAATAATCTTTAAATTTTGGTGCTACTATCTTTCCCATAAACCAAGTCCATACACAATTTTATTGCAACGCCTATTCTAACACTGTTATTATAATACCAAATTTCATTCTAAAATGAACAAAGGTCGCTTGAATTTATGCCAGATAATGACATTCTGATCGAGCAAGCGCACAGGCGTACCTGAGGTACGTCGAGCACTTGCGAGTGAAGAAGGCTCATTAGATGGCATAAAGGCAAGTCGGCATTTGTTCATTTTAGAATGAGATTTGGTATAACATCCCAAGTAGACTATTAAAAATATAAAACAATGGCAGTAACACCCAGAGTAGACATAGCATTTAAAAAGCTTTTTGGAGTAGAGGAGAATAAGGATTTATTGATATCTTTAATTAATTCGATAGTATCCAAAGAAGACCAGGTTTTAGAAGTGGAATTACTCAATCCCTATAATTCGAAGAATTTTGAAAATGAAAAAACCTCTATAGTTGATATCAAAGCTAAATCGCATACAGGCAAACATTATAATATAGAAATTCAAATAAGTAATGAAGGAGATTATGATAAGAGAGCACTATTCTACTGGGCAAAACTATATACAGAGCAATTGGATAAAGGAGTAGAATATAGGAGATTAAATAAAACAATAGGAATCCATATATTAAATTTTATAAGTATTCCTAGCGTAGAGAAATATCATAATACCTTCCATCTGGTTGAGAAAGAAAGTAAAGTACATCACTTTAAGGACATGGAACTACACACAATAGAGCTCAGTAAGTTTGAGAATAATAAAAAGGGTGATGAAAAACTAGATGAGGCGGATGAACTGAAATTATTAATGAGCAAAGTGAAA
>JABDAI010000019.1:3668-23096 GCA_013289195.1 Verrucomicrobiota bacterium | reverse complement strand
TAACAAAATATGAATATTTATCAAAAATCTGTCATTGTTTTTGGTGCTGCCTACTATGAATATGCTAACTGGAAACCTTATGGAGGAGAATGTCGTTACTCGTATTCGCAGGATGGTTTTTTAAATACCTATCTAGGGGCTTTTGCCGGAAAGTGTTTGGTTGACGCTGCTTCTTTTATTACATTAGGTCATCAGCCATTACTAGATCGTATAGTTGAATTGGCTCCTTCATTGCTTACAGAAAATAATAAGCTATTGTTTTTTATCCAAAAACTATTTACGAGTACACAAGCAATGGCTTACCTTTCTTTTACGAGTTACATAGCATTAAATCTCATTTTAGTGCTTTTACCCAAAGAATTTGAATCAGGACAGAAAAAAGAAGAACAGGAAAGAGCGTTAAGAGTTTCAAGAGTTTTAAATACTGTATTGGGTGTAATCTTTCATTCGTTTTTAATTTTCGACTTGGCTTATTTGTCTTTAGGTGTTTTCGTATCTCCATTTATAATCCTTATACTCTTTCATGTTCTATTTTCTGAGTTGGGTCCTAAAGCTATAGAAGCTTTTGGAAACTCTATATTTACAGAGGAGGAAAATGCTAATGAACAAGTGGAAATGCAGAGAATAAATCCTCCTCAAGTTCAGCAACCCAATACTGTACCCAATAATTCATTAGGTTCTGAGTACGAAACTTGGAAGGCAAACAATCCATGGATTACAACATTTTTTAATAAACCCATTTCAAAACAAGATTGGATAGGCGTCGACTTTGGTGGCAAAATTTTGAACATGAAAGTTAATAAATCGCCATTGGATAATGCTATGATTGCAGTGCTTGAACTTAGATCGCAAAACGCTCAATTTAAATCAGCAACGGATCCTTTTTGCGAAGAAATGATTGATAAATTAGCCTATGAAACAGCTAGCACTTTCGTAGGCAAAGGAGATACGGGGATTTGTCGTGAGAAATTAAAAGCTTTTTTAAATCGTAAACTTTCAAAAAGGAATTTAGTAAATTTGCTGATGCAATTGGAAAGCTGCAGAATTAAGAATAATCCTACTCTCAAACCAATAAATGCTGATGAAGCACAACAGGATATCCACACCCAAAATTTGATTGAGGCGAGCGAAGAAAATCGGAAAGTGAAATCGGCGCTAAGTTATTTTGGTGCAAAACTATTTGATGATGAACTACCTAAAAAAATTTACTCTTTTATCAATGAAGTACCTAAAGCAATTGAAGATCAATCAGCTAATTTGTCATCGGATGATGTGATACCCCTTCAGACAAGCTCGGGCAAGAAAACAACTATCAACAAAAAAACTTGCCATAATATTTTCCCTACGGTAGAGCAAGCTATTGCACACCTTATGAAAAAGGGCACAAAGGTTGATTTAATAGACTTTGGTACAGTAATATATCAAGCAAAAATTAAAAATTTTCAATCCGTATCGCCAATGGATGAAACGGTCGCTGCCGTAATTTCTGCTAGATCAGAAAATAATGAATTTAGTTTGGCAATTAAGCCCTTTATTGAAGAATCTATCTGCGAACAAATTAACATCTTTATTGGTAAAGGACCTAATCAAATTGCCAAAGAAAGCATTACAAGGTTTTTGAGTAACAAACGTACAAAAGAAGAGTTGTTAAACTTCGGTGAAAAAATATATAAAGCGCGTCTTGAAAATGTTGTTGCATCTAAACCAAAAGGGAAGAAAGGCTTTTCTGAAAAGCTGAAACAAAAATCTCAGGAATTCTACAATCGGGGGTTAATTTTTGGGCTGAATAAAAGAAGCAATTCTAGTATGCTTAGACAACTTACGAATAGGATTTTCGGAGTGGACTCGAGGTTATGCGAGATGATTTACTCTTTTATTAATCATGAAGCTTAACCAATTATTGGAATAACCAAATTTATGTTTGGCACATAAAACACTCAAACTTCGCACAACAAACGTTATGTCTAGAAATTGGTGTTTTGGTGAAATTTTGTGCAGTAGAATTTAAAAACCTGCAGCAATTTTCGAGCATTGTTTTCGTAGTTCTTTCATTCCTATATATTGGACATTCTCAAAAATATGATTCATGAATGTCGAATCTTCGGACATTGTTTGCAGACACGACTCAACAATTGTCCCATCTACAAAAAACTCAGGATGTTGTTCAGCTATCTTTTTTACTAATTCAGGATTATCTTGGGTAAAACTCTTTACTATTTCATAATCTTTTTTTTCAGATTGCATGATCCCTAAATTCATTGCCTCGAAGCATAACATTTCTGCAAGTTCTCTTTCCGTTTGAGCCAACTTATCAGCAAATCTTTCCATGTGCCCTTTTATCCCATAATCAGCATCTTCATGACCCCTTTTTAAGGATGCCCATAATCCAGGCTCATTTTCAGGTGTATTAGAGCTCCATCCCCATGAAGTCCAATAATCGACATTTGCCTCCAGAGTGATAAACCACAAATCATAGTGAATTTTTTGCTTTATTTTCAGTAAATTTTCGTCAGTAACACCTCGAGAAGTAATTAAATACCTACATTCAGATCCTACTTTATCAGCTCCTAGACAAGCCTTAGTTTGTTTTGACTTTCTTTCAAAAAACTCGGGTTGAAATTTTTCAATATAATCTTTCTGAATTTTTACTTCTTTACTATCATCTCCAAATTCAGTAAACAAAACACAATAAGCTTGTTTATAATATTCCAATGCTTTACCATCATCATTTAGCTTAGTATAAGCAAAGGCGATGGAGTTTAATAATTCTGCGGTTTGATGATTATTCGCAATAGCAAATTCATAATGCATTTTCAAAGCTTTTTCTAAATACACTATGCCTAAAATTATTTCTTCATTGCTTTCTTGATAAATATACGCAATCCCAATACGCAACAACTCCTTCAGTGTTTTTTCCTTCCAATCGAGGCAAAATTGCTTAACCATATTAAGACCACTTTGAAAATACTCTGCGCTCAATTTCCCATTATTATCTTTTTTTAACAAACAAGTAATCCCAATATCTATCAATAAATGGGCCTGTTCTTTATGGTTTCCGAGAGTTTGATATAGTCCTAAAGATTTTTTGTAATACCCCAATCCTTTATTAGCATTTTCTTCTCCTTGCAGATTAACATAAACACCACCAAGTTGGTTCAAGACATTTGCTTTCAATGATTGAGGAAAATGTGTATCTTTGATTAAATATTCATCACTTAATAAATCCTCCCAATACTTAATTGTTTCTTGGAAATTATGTAATATTTTACTGCAATATAAGCCTAGTCTATATAATAGCATTACTCGATCTTGTGTGTATAATGCCCGAGTTTTTGCTTCCTCAAGCAATGTTCTTGCAAATGTTAACCATTCCAATCTCTCTTTAGAGATTTGTGTGCGATCATACTCCTCAAAAATATTTTCAAAAACCTTGCCCAATTCCATCATTAACTTTTCCAATATACCGTTTACTTGACTTCCATCTTCGTCTGCCAGAGTTTTCTTAGTTTCTTCCTCCACAATTTTATGGCTTATTTTAATCAGGATTCTTTCTTCATCACTTATCACATTAATCAATGATAATTTTTTTAATTCATTAACATGCTTTTGAAGTTCTCCAATTGTTTGGCCCATTACCTGCATAATAAATTCCACAGGTATGGCATCGGAACCAAGATAGACCATATATTCCAGCAAGCGCCAAGTCTTTGAAGATTCTCGTCTTAAATTTCCAAATAACATTTCCACTTCAGGATAGATATCTGCATTTTGTTCATGGCCTTCTTTAACTAATTTGTATTGTTTAATATATTCGTTAACAGTTATCAAATCATTGGTCGACCAATATGCTACTGCTTTTGAAAGCCTAAAAGGTGACAATCCAACAGTTTCTACCAATTTTTTTGCTTCATTTTTATTTTTTTGTAAGACTACTTGCACATACCGTAATGCCTGTTCCTCATTAAACCCATTCATCTGTATAGATTGATAGCCTTCAACTAAATTACTATTTCTGGTTGTAATTATTACTTTTATGCCATTAGATCGATTCTCCAAATATTGTCTTATTTTTGCTCCATCTTCGGCATTGTCAAAAATGAGCAATATCGGATTTGTTTGATGGATCTTTCCTAATCCCTGATAGACAAGACTTTTAAGCGCATTAGATCCTAAATTATTCGTTTCTATTTCTAAATCTTTTGCTAATTGAAAAAACTCATCGTCTAGTTTTCCTCCATTTAACCATCTTACTTGCCAACCTCGATTTTTATAATCTTCCCCTAGTTTCATTGACAAAGTGCTTTTTCCCATTCCCCCCAGTCCAGTAATGAACACAACATCGCTACTTTCTAATTTTTCTTCTAATTCTTTTTCTTTATCATGAATTCCAATATAAAATGCTGTTAATGATGAAAGATTATCAATTATTTTTTTGGGTTTTTTATCATCGTTACATTCCATTTTATCATACGAATCAATTCCATTTTGCGATATTTTCCTTAAATCTTCAGGTATTACATCCAATAATCTTTCTGTTATTTCCTTGATTCTTTCAACGTTATATCCTTTATTTGGCATTAATACATAACCTTGTTTATTGCGTTTGATATTAAAACTTGAAAGAAGCTCTTCTAATTGAATCTTAACTTTAGAATTTACGAATTGATTTAACTTTTCTTTATTCAGATATAATTCAATCAAAAATTCATCAAAACTACCTTTAGTGGGACGAAGAACATGGATGTCTTCCATTGTTCTATATTTAGCCCCAACAACTAATTTAAATTTGTTAGGAGAATATAATTTTTCTCCTGACTCCGAGCTTACCTGATAGTTTTGTTGCGAATTTACATCAAAATAATTCCAATATTGCTCATCCTTTATCTCGCCGTTTATATAGCTTGCTAAAACAGCAATCATGGTCGTAAGCGTTTTTAGAATCCAAGTAACCTATAAATTGCTTTTTATCATTTGCTACTACTGATGAGTCTAAGTCAGACAATAATTGATGTAATTGTACATATTGCTTTTTTCTTGTTACTAGACAAAATAAGTCTTTGATTAAATGTGGTTCAGATTTTTTTGCGCGCAAAGAATTTTGATAAAATTTGGAAAAAAATATAGTCGAAAATCCCTTTTGAGCTTTTAGCGACATGCGTAAGATATGGTGTAATAAATTTAATTTTACGCAGTCTGTTTCCTTTTCAAAAATAGATAGCGCTTGATCAAAATAGGGTTGATTGGCGTCTGCCATTGCATTACAATTAAAATTATTTCTAATCTCGAATTTAAAGAATTTACTAAAAAGTGGAGAATCTGGCGTATTATATGCTTTTAATATTTCTCCTCAATAATTACTCAAAGATTCCTCCGGAATGCATGTAGTAAGACAACGATCAAGGATTTTTTTTTCTTTAATCAATTGGTTCCAACTTTGGCAAATTCTCTGGCAACCATTTAATGAAGTTATGCAAACAACCTTACGTAAAATTGATTCTACTAAATCTTTAGATAAAATGTAAAAATATTCTTTTGGTGAATGCGGGCCTTGATTCGTAATGTCTGGTGTATTATCTTGTAACGGTGCTGGACTCCATTTTGCTCCGTTCGTTGGATAACGATAATTTGCTGCTTCCATAGGTTTTTATTTTTTAGTTGTTTTGAATATTGCATATACAAATCATGGATACAAGCTAATAATCCTAAACTCGTACGAGTAGCAGGAGTATTTAGTTCTCATAACAAGAAATCAAGAAACATGAGTTACAAACCATATTTTTAATTTAAATAAATTCACACTTCTATTACAGTTAGGTTTTATTTCCGTCAAATTTATTTATAGTACACTTGTTAAACAAATCAGAAAGTTACGGATTAAATAAGGCTTAGAAGACGAGCTCTTTGGGATAGGAGATTTATATATTGCGTTTTCATGTGGGCACTAAGAAAACTAATTTCTATCAGTTCTCCCCATTTTGGTATAACAATTTTAAAAAGGTTTTTTAATTCGTCGATAGTTGATTTATTGAGATTTAAACGTTCTTTACCAAGATAATCAAATAAAACATTGTAAGTAAGATTGGATTTTTTGCCCTTTAAGGTTAGTGCAGATTCTTCTGTTTTTCCGCCTAATGCGATAGAGGAATTGACGAAGTCGTAAGCAGGTGCCAGCTCATATTTTTCTTGATTTTCAATTAAGGAATAGTTTTTAATGTGCATATCTTCATTGCCAATGAGATAGTTAAAAATAAAGCGTTTAAAGAACTCCGCTTTTTCAATGGCAGGAAATGTGCAATAGCGATCGATGACAGAGATAATTTGTTCCACAGAAGCATCGTATTTGGTTTCCCGACTCTTGCCCATTAATTGAGCAAAATCCTCTACAGCCACGCGTTTTCGATTGGGAAGACGATCGAAGCGTTTAATGAAATAAACAAGCGTATTATCTTGGGCATAAAGAAGTCCGCAGATAGGCACTTTTATTCCTGTAATAGATGCCAAACGCATAGTGATGGCCTCATTTTCTGGCAGTTCGGGAAATACGTTCGGTGGTTTTAAAATAAAATCACCTCCTTGATCAACGATTATAAAAGAACTGTCTTTTAGAGAAAGAATGGCACTTAGTTTAGGTTGTACACCTTGAACTGACATTTTGTCTGATCGAAAAACAGCTTCTTGGAGGAGAGATTGGCGATCAAAAGGCAAAGGTTTCAAACTTTTTAGATTTTTATGTAGGAGCTTTAAACCTTGAGGTGAGTACCCTTTTTCTTTTATTGAAAGGTAAGTAATAGGACAATGGTACATGCTTCAGATTAAATTTCTTTTTATAGTTACATCACCTACGACATCTTCGCCTATGCTCAGAAGCTGTTCAAATAAATCATCTCGATCGAGTTTACGCTTTTTTAAAAGAGCTTCCAGTTGTATTCCTTCAGGAAGTAATCCTTCAAAAAATGGGGGAAGCTGAGTATATTCAAAATGCTTTTTCTCGATTGGCATTGTCAAGGAAATAGAGGCCCCAGAATAGTCATCATTATAAGTAAAGGTATAAAGTTGATTTTTTTTTAATTCTTTTAGTATTCCAATTTTGATATTTTTTTTGTAAATGAATGCCGTTTTATGTGTTTCCATAGAATTGTTTCTTGACTGTTCGATTTAATTTTCGATTTCTGTGTATTGTGAAATTAGACCACTTTTAGCAGCTAGAGTAATATTTAAAGTCTTCAGTGCCTTTAACAATGTATCCCATTGGATCGTTTTTTTCCCGTGTTCTATATCGTAAATTGTAGTTTTTCCAAGCCCTGAGAGTTGGGCAAATCTTGATTGAGAGAGACCACTTTTTTTTCTATGAAAACGAATAAATTCCGCTAGATTCATACTGCTTTAAAGGTAATTTGTCCTGACAAACTTATTTTTGAAGAGATTCTCGAGGGAAAGCAATGAAAATTACCGCTTTGGAGGTAATTTTTTAGATTTTCTTTGAAAATTAGTGCAGAATCTTAGACCAAGGCTAGAAATCACCGCTTTAGCGGTGATTTTTGTAACTTCACCGAGCAATAGCGCTGCCTTGGATTAAGATAATTTCAACCCAATCATTCATTTTAGACAATGAGACCTGCAATGCAGAATCGGTGATGAAATATATGCAATAACCCACAAACATTATGTAAGCTATTTATCTCCAATTACTTACAATAAAGCTTATGTCTATAAATTGGTGTTTTGGTGGTTTTTTGTTCAGTAATTCGCTAAACCATAGTCTTTTAAAAACCCGATGCTGTTTTAAGGAGCTTTTCTCTTCTTTCTTCCATACCCATATATTTGACGTGGTCAAATATATGCTGTTGAAAAAATTTATCATCAGGCATTGCCCTTACACAAGCTTCTACTATCGAGCCATCTACAAAAAATTCTGGATGTTGTTCGGCTATCTTTTTCACCAATTCAGGATTATTTCGAGTAAACTCTTCCACTACTGTATACGGCTTTTTCTCGGATTTCATTATCCCAAGATTCATTGATTCAAAACATAGCATCTGAGCAAGTTCTACATTTTCATTTTTATTCCCCAATGCTTCTAATTTATCTTTAAGATAACCTTTTTCTGCATAACCCTTTACTCCCAAATCTACAGTTTTAACTATTTCATTCAAAACATTATTCTGAATTTTCCTTTTTAACTTTATTAAATCATCATTACTTGTTTCACGAGAAGAAATGATCCACCTGCATTCAAATCCTACTTTATTACCGCCCAAACAATCGTATTCTTGTAATGTTTGTCTCAATCCTTGTTCTGTAAAAAATTTTGGCTGTAATCTTTCTATAATTGACTTTATTTGCTTTGTTTTTTCATTATCTTTCTCAAATATAACAATACGAATACTATAAGCTTGTTTGAAATACTCTAAAAATTTGTCGATATCATCCAATGCTAAATAAGCAATACCAACATTATGTAATGAATCCACTATACCCGGGTGATTGCCAGAAAATAAGGCTTGCTTCATCTTGAGAGAATTCTCCAGATATTTCAATCCCTTTCGAATATTCTCTTCCCCTCCCAATGTTTGATAAGTACTCCCAATATTATTTAATGAATCCGCTATATCCAGGTGATTACCAGAAAATAGGGCTTGTCTCATCTTGAGGGACTCTTCCAGATACTTCAATCCCTTTCGAATATTCTTTTCCCCTCCCAATGATTGATAAGCACCCCCAACATTATTTAATGAATTCGCTATATTCGGGTGATTGCCGGGAAATAGGGCTTGCTTCATTTTGAGAGACTCCTCCTGATACTTCAATCCTATGCGAATATTCTCATCCCCTCCCAATGCATGATAAGCACTTCCAACATTATTTAATGAATCCGCTATATCCGGGTGATTGCCAGAAAATAGGACTTGCCTCATCTCGAGAGACTCCTCTTGATACATCAATCCCTTTCGAATATTCTCTTCCCCTCCCAATGCTTCATAAGCACTTCCAACATTATTTAATGAATCCGCTATATCCGGGTAATTGCCAGAAAATAGGGCTTGCTTCATCTTGAGAGACTCCTCCTGATACTTCAATCCCTTTCGAATATTCTCATCCCCTCCCAATGCACGATAAGCACTTCCAACATTATTTAATGAATCCGCTATACCCGGGTGATTGCCAGAAAATAGGGCTTGCCTCATCTTGAGAGACTCCTCCTGATACTTCAATCCCCTTCGAATATTCTCTTCCCCTCCCAATGTTTGATAAGCACTCCCAACATTATTTAATGAGTCCGCTATACCCAGGTGATTGCCAGAAAATAGGGTTTGCTTCATCTTCAGAGACTCCTCTTGATACATCAATCCCTTTCGAATATTCTCTTCCCCTCCTAATGCTTCATAAGCAACCCCAACACTATTTAATGAATCCGCTATACCGGGGTGATTGCCAGAAAATAGGGCTTGATGCATCTTGAGAGACTCCTCCAAATACTTCAATCCCTTTCGAATATTCGCATCCCCTCCCAATGTTTCATAAGCAATCCCAACATTATATAATGAATCGGCTACACTCGGATGATTCTCGGGAAATAGAGCTTGCTTCATCTTGAGAGACTTCTCCTGATACTTCAATCCCTTTCGAATATTCGCATCCCCTCCCAATGTTTGATAAGCACTCCCAATATTATTTAATGAAGCCGCTATACCCGGGTGATTGCCAGAAAATAGGGCTTGCTTCATTTTGAGAGACTCCTCCTGATATTTCAATCCTATGCGAATATTCTCTTCCCCTCGCAATGCTTGATAAGCACTCCCAACATTATTTAATGAAGCCGCTATATCCGGGTGATTGCCTGTATTGATGCGTTTTTTCCAGGCTAATTTTTCCTCCCAATAACATAGTGCTTCTTTGTAATCAAAGACTATATGATAGTAATAGCTCCCAACTTTATTTAATAAATTGATCCTCTCAACAATCGGCATATCTGTTTTTTCTGTTTCTTTAATAAGTATTTTTGCATGGCCCACCAATTCATTCATTCCATCCCAATTCTCTGGATTCTCATTAACATTAGGAAATACTTTATCTAATTCACTAATTAATTTTCTTAATATTTCTTCAATCTGTGTTTTGTTTTCTTCTGCCAATGCCTTTCTTGTTTCAGTTTGTACTATCCTATGACTTACTTTCAGTATTTTTTGACCTCCTTCAGTTAAGACATTAATTAAAGATAGCCGCTCTAATTGATTAACTGCATTCTGTAATACTTCCATTTCCTGAACCATGATATTTTGTATGAGTTGCAATGAAACTCCTTCTGCATCAAGATAAGCCAAGTACTTAAGTAATCGCCAACCTTCTGGACATTCTTTTTTTAAATCTCGAAATAATAATTCTACTTCAGGGTAAATTTCCAAGTCGTGCTTTTGACCTTTTTTAATCTCTTCGTATTCTCGTAAAAATTCATCAACACTCTTTAAACTGTGTTTTTTTAAATAAGCTACTGCACTAGATAATCTAAATGGAGATTCACCTATTACTGTTACTAATTTTTCAGATTCTATAATATTCTTTTCAAGAGCCTTCCTTAAATAAGACACAGCCTCTTCTGTCTCAAAACCTCTTACAGGAATTGACTTGATTCCTTCCAATAAATCACGATCCCTTGCAGTAACAAGTACCTTCATATGATTCGAAAGATTCCTTAAGTATTCTTTCATTTTTTCTCCATCTTCTACATTATCAAAAATCAGTAATACCTGTTGCACTTTAGAAAACTTATGAAATTCTTTATAGACTGCATCTCTGACTTCTTCAGGACGTAAATTGGCAATATCGATATTCAAATCCTTAGCAAGTTTCAAAAACTCTTCCTCTATTTGCATCCCTTTTATCCACCGTACTTGCCAATTTCTTTTTTTACAATTTCTCCCGTATTCTGCGGCTAAGGTACTTTTACCCATACCTCCTGCTCCACTGAGTGCAACTACTGATTTCTTGCCTATTTTGTCTTCTAATTCTTCCCTCTTATCACGAATCTCAGTATAATCGGATGGGGCTAAAGGAAGATTGTCAGGTAATATCAATCTATCGCAAGTCACCATATCCGCATTAAACCATAGCGATTGTAAGACATTTTTGGGTAATACAGAAAATAACCTTCTCGCCCCTTGCCGAATATTTTCGACATCACATTTTTCGTTAGGTACAAGCTTGTGTTTACCATCATTGATCGACTCTTCTATTGTAAAACTTCTAAGAATATCCACTAATTGAATTTTAACCGTTTTAGGTATTTTTTTATACGCTCCTGACGTTGCTTTATATTTATATAATTCGTAGAGATATTCATCTAAACTACCTTTAGTCGGATTCATAATATAGTTATCATCGCCTTCTCTGTATTTTGCCTTCGCAATCAATGCAAACCGATTATCAAACCTCAATTTGCTCCTTAATTCTAGTGTCTCTTCTTCCTCTTTTTCCCAATCTATCTGCTCAAAATAGGTCCAGTATTGCTCCTGATTTACTTCATCATCAATGAGGATTTTTTTTATCAAGCCTATCATAGTCATCAGTGTCTTATCACGAACCAAATAGTATATAGGCCCTAAAGCTATCTTCTTTAAAAGCCCAGTATCACCAAATTCTTGTGCATCTCCCTTATACTTAAATCTTGGCCAATCTGACATTCTTTGATAGTTTTTTGGCTTTCCTGTTACCGGATCAAATGCTGCTATTATTCCTGTTAATGAATGCCCTTCAGCTGCCAAAAAACCTTTTATAGTATTACCTGCTTGATTCTTTATCCAAGTAGGTAATATTTTGTCTACCAAATCGGTATACCCCATCTCCACTTCCATTTTATACACCCTACCCCCATGTTCATTACCACAATTAACAGGGTTTGGCTTTGCCGCCAAATAGGTAACTATTTCTATGTCATCTAAATCTACCTGCGTTTGCCTACTTTTAATATTCGACTGTAATTTTTCCATCATTGGTAATGCTCCAGGACTGTCAAATGTTACTGCTTTGATATTGCGGAACTTAAAATAGGCATGGCTATAAAATGCACTGAGTTCCGTAAGCCATGCACCTAATGAATGTCCAGCAAATGATAATCGGTATCCTGTCGTTTTTGCTATTTCAACTGCGTCTTCTGTAGCTTTATAATTACATGCCTGTTGACCAACAATTATTTGGCCAATAAATATTTCTTTTAAATTTGTGTTCCAATCGCTATTACGTTTAAACATATCAGTAATTACACCCATCGCTCCACCTTCGGTTCCCCTATTGGCTAAAACAATTTGATGCGTTTTTTCATTTTTATAAATAACCCCGTAATAACCATTCTCGTCTACATAATTGTGAACCTTATCTACATACCAATCTTTCAACGCTTCTTTTGTATTATAATCCAAAGAAAGCTCATCCAAAAGAACTTCATCCTTTTCCTCAGAATTGATATATGCATGCGCACTCAGTAACGCATGCATATAATCATTCGGATGGTACTGATAATTTTGATTGTTTTCTTTCAATCTATTTTCAATTTTTTCTGAAACTTCGTATAACCCTTGACCTTTATCCCATAATATGTAACCAAGTTCTGTATTCTCTTTAATCGAATCATACAATTCTTCTAACTCATTTTGCGTAGCTTTAAATTCCATCTTCAATGAACTAATCGACGGATTATCATTCTGCAGCTGAATATTAATTTTCTGAAAATTTTCTCGTGTTACTAAAACCGTTTTATTAATTTTCTGATTCGCTAATTTTTCCTCATCTGCCCTTACCTCGCTATTCATCAATAAGAAACCTAAAATACATGATACCACAACAACCCAATAAGAAACGTTCCAGGTATTATTATTTTCAGCAATATCAACACTTTTTGTCTGAGAATTATAATGTTGTTGTCTGACATAATTGAGATCTAATGTCTTTCCTGTATGATCGAAATCATACTGACGATGTGTTTCATTAGGCTGATTACGACAAACTATATGCGAACTCAAGATTTCGCCTGATCTTAAAATCACATTTACAATATTTCTTCTAAAAGCATCCGTTAATCTAATAAACATTTTCTTGAATTATATTTAAGGTTATTTTTCAATACCGCTATTTTTTACGCTGCACTTCAAAATTGAATTCAGCTTCGCCATTTTATTTAAATTTTGAAAGCAAGGGTTGCTGGCTCTTCTAAAATATCTAATATTTCTTTGGCACAATACACACGATTTCTTTGATCTCCTTGAACAAGGACTAGAATGTTTTTTTCTTGCAGGTGTTCAATTGCCCTCATCGCAGTAGTAAATGAAACTTGAAACTTTTTTTCTAATTCTTTTGCTGTAAGAAAGGGATTCGATCCTATTAAATCAATAGCCAAGGTGGATAGCTTGGATCGTGTTCCTATCAATTCTTTTTTCCACGACAATAAAAGTTGATTAATTCTAGCAGTACGACTTAAAGCATCTTCTGATTGCCTATGTATGCCAGTTAAAAAATACAAAAGCCATTCATTCCAATCAGATTGATTTGATACATTTTTTAGTTTTTGATAGTAATCTTGGCGTGTTGCTTCAAAAAAGGCACTTAAATATAAAAGAGGAACCGGTAGAATATTACGTTCACATAAAAATAACGTGATCATTAATCGACCAACCCGTCCATTTCCATCTATAAAAGGATGGATCGCTTCAAATTGATAATGCATGATAGCAGTTTGAATGAGTGCGGGAAGTGATCTATCGTGGAGAAAAATTTCCCAGTCTCCAAGAAGTTCCTTCATTTCTTGAGGGTGTGGCGGGACATATGAAGCTTCGGATAGTGTGCAACCCGACCTACCAATCCAATTTTGAGATATTCTAAATGCTCCAGGTGTTCCATGCTCTCCTCGAACTCCTGTCAAAAGCTTTTCATGTAGTTCACATACTAAACGGAGTGATAAGGGAAGAGTTTTTAACCGTTTTATGCCATATTCTAAAGCAGAGACATAATTGTTAACCTCTTTTAAATCGTCGGGACTTCGATTAACTTTTATACCGGCTTCTACAGCGAGTATTTCACCAAGCGTTGCCTGTGTCCCCTCAATCTTACTTGAAAACACTGCTTCTCGCTTAATAAATGGCCGTAATAAAATATGAGGATTTGGCAGCATTATACCTTCTCCAGCTAAACGTCCCAAAGCCAGATCTGCTTGAGAAAGAGACCGTACAAGCTCTGGTGTCCAATCAATTTTTGGCGGAAGTTTATTTGGATTAAACGCCTTATAGCCTTCTAATGTTTGAATCCAAGTCCCAGATGGGTGAATTGTTTCATGGTCCATTATTCGATAATGGTTAAAAACAAAAATCAAGTCAATACTTAATTATCGATTTCATAGCGAAACGATAATAAAAGCCGGTTTTATTATCGAAATGAAAATAAAAATTCTCCTAATTTTCAAAAACAGTCAAAAACGATAATAAAAGTATTATTAATTTTCAAAATGAAAATAAGAACTTTTCTTATGATCGAATTCTAGTTAAATGAAAATCATTTATCTTTTTTTCAACGAAATATTAGTAACTTGCTTAATGTAAACGACTTACAATAAATCTTATGTCTAGGTTTCATTTAAAATGAGCTTCATTCGCCTATTTTAAGCCAACTGCAGATCGAATTATGCAGCTTCTTGTTGTGCTTTTCTTTCTTCCATTCCCATATATTTCACATGTTTTAATAGATGTTCTTCAAAGGATTTATCATTCGGCATAGCTCTAATACAAGCTTCCACGATCGATCCATCTACAAAAAACTCCGGATGTTCTATAGCTATCTTTTTCACTAATTCTAAATTTTCTTGTGTAAAACATTCTACAACTTCATAAGGTTTTTTTCTAGATTTCATTATTCCTAAATTCATCGCTTCAAAACACAGCATTTGCGCAAGTTCTATATTATAGTCTTGATTTTTTACTCTTTCTAATTGTCTCCTAAGATACCTCTTCTCTGTATATCCCTTGACTCCCCAATCACCATTGATACCCAAGCTACTCCATCCATAATCATCTACTGCTTGAACAATATTATTTAAAATATCTTTTTGAAGTTTTTGTTTCAATATTATTAAATTTTCTTTGATTTCTCTTTGTGAAGCAATAATCCATCGACATTCCGATCCTACTTTATTGCCACCTAAACAATCTTGGTATTGTAAAGTTAAGTTGTATTCTTGATTAGTGAAAAAATGAGGTTGTAATGATTCTATCTTCGCTTTTGCATTTCGTGCTTCGTCATGATTTTCATCAAAGACATCAGAATAAATGCCGTAAGCTTGTTTCATATATTCTAGATTTTTACTTTCGTCTCCTAAGGTTTGATAAATCTGACCTATCTCTTGCAAAGAACGAGCTACATCTATGTGGTTACTAAAAAAAAGAATTTGCCTTATTTTCAAAGCTTTTTCTTGATATTTCAAACCTTTAAGTATATTTTCTTTTTCTCCCAATTTTATATAAGCATTACCTATATGATTTAATGAAGTCTCTATATCAGGATGCCATGGAACAAAAATTTTTTTTCGTATTTTCAAAGCATCTTTTAATAAATTCAATCCTTTTTCCACATTTTCTTTCCCTTGCAGTTGAGTATAAGTCCATCCCACCTGATCGAATGAAACTGCTAAATCTCGATGATTGTTTGGAAGAATTTCTTTCCTTATGTCTAAAGCGTGCTGTGAATAGCTTAATCCTTCCTGTATATTTTTATCTCCCCCTAATGCTAAATATGTAGATCCTATACGATTTAATGAAATCGCTATATCACATTCGCGATCGTTTTTATCAAAGAGAGCTCGTCTCATTTTTAGCGCTCTATTTTCATATTTTAATGCTTTATTTAAATTTTCTTCTCCTCCCAATTCTTGATAAAGATAACCTAAATAATTTAATGTATCTGCTACTACTTTATGATTCCCAGGAAAAAGCGCTTGTCTCATTTTAAGCGCTTCCTTTTTATATTCTTTTCCTTTTTTTAAATGCGCTTCTCCTCCTAATGCTGCATAAACCGATCCTATATGGCTTAATGAAATAGCTGTCTCTTCATGATTTCCAGGAAAAAGCGCTTTATTCATTGTTAGAGCTGTTTCTAAATCACTTAATGCCTTTTTAAGATTTTCTTTCCCTTCCAATCGTCGATAAGCCCAGCCTATTTTATTGTATAACCTTGGAACATTTGCATTATTTCCTGGGTTAATATTCTTTTGATAATCTAACAATTGTTGCCAATAACTAATTGCTTCCTGATAGTTATTTTTCACCTCATAATGGTAAGATCCTATTTTTGATATTAGCTCTTCTTGCTTTAAAAAAGGTAAATCTATTTTTTTTTGCTTCTTCAACCAGCATTTCTGCATGATTTATCCATTGACTTGCTTCTTTCCAGTTTTCTGGATTATCATTAACTCCTGGAAATACTTCATCCAATGCATTAATCAATTTTTCCAATAGTTTTGATGCTTGCGTTACATCTTCTTTAATCAATGCTTGTTTTGTTTCATCTTGTACAATTCTGTGACTTACTTTAAGTAAAGTTTCATTTTTTTGCGTCATGATCTTCATTAAAGACAATTTTCTCAAGTCATTTACTGATTTCTCTAATTCATCTGCTGTTTGGCCCATTATATTCTGGATAAATTCTACTGAGACTCCTTCTGCATCCAGATAGGCTAAATATTTCAGTAATCGCCAACCTTCGTAACATTCTTTTTTTAAATCTTGAAATAATAATTCTACCTCAGGGTAAATTTCAGAATCATGCTTTCGACCTTTTTTACTCTCTTCGTACTCTCGTAAAAATTCATCAATACTCTTTAGATTGTGCTTTTTTAAATAAGTTGTGGTTTTAGATAACCTAAATGGGGATTCACCAACAACATTGATTATTTTTTTAGCTTCTTCTTCAGTTATTTTAAGACTTTTTTTCAAATAAAAGATAGCTTCATTCGTTTTAAAGCCTTTAACATGAAATGGTTGAAATGATGTTATTCCTTCCAATAAATTCCCATTTCTGGCAGTGATGATTACTTTGGCTGTATTGGGTAGGTTAATGAAATATTTCTCGATTTTTTCTTTTTTTTCAATGTTATCAAAGATGAATAATATCGATCTTCTTTCAAAAAGCATTTCTAAGTCTCCATAAACTAGATTTCTAATCATTTCAGAATCGAAATCATCCGTTTGTATTTTCAAAATTTTAGCGAGTTGAAAAAACTCTTCCTCTATCTGAGTGCCTTTAATCCATATAACTGGTACAATTTCTCTTTGCTTACAATGTGCATATTGCAGTGCTAAGGTACTTTTCCCCATTCCTCCGGCTCCGCTAATAACCACTATATCTTGATTCTTCAATTTTTCATCTAGAAGCTCTTTTTTACTTTGAAAATCTACATAATTCTCAACTGGTGCAGGAAGCCCTTCCATTAATTTTTTGGGCACCCCATCGAGTTTTTCTGATGACTGTAAATCACTGCCATCTGTTATGTTTTCATTTTCTTCTTCATCAGCACTCGCTTTACCATTGACTAATATATATCCCATTATACTTACTATTAACAAAAAGTAACTTACAGTATTCCATTGCTTTATGCTTTTATAGGGGTTATTATTTTTACTTGCCCTTAGAATCTCATTACAATCTTTATTTTGATAGTCGGATCTCAAAGAAAATCCTATTCTTCTTTTATTTACTTCTAAACAATAATGATTTTTCTTTCCTACCTTTCTGTAATCAGTAAAAACTCTATGCAATATTTGCGCAGTATCTTTTTTGGCAAAATGGTAATTTCTAGATATCAGTTGTTTTAACATTTTTTAGATTACTTGGATGTTTCGATTATTTCAATGTCTCTTTCTTTTCTAAATTCCATACCCATATATTTCACATGAGTTAATACATGTTCAGCAAATGTTGCATCTTCGGGTATCGCTTGGATACAAGCTTCTACTATCGATCCATCCACAAAAAATTCGGGATGTTCTTTTGCTACTTTTTTAACTAATTCAAGATTATTTCGAGTAAATTCTTGCACCACTAAGTAAGGCTTTTGCTTAGATTTCATTATACCCAAATTGATTGCTTCGAAAGCCAACATTTGCGCAACTTCTATATTATCCCCTATATTCCCTAATTCCCTCAATTGCTTTTTTAAATAACTCTCTTCTACATATCCCTTGACTTCCCGATCATACAAAAACCACTTAAGATAACTCCATTTGTAAGGCTCTACGGATTCGACTATTTTATTCAAAACGTTCCTT
Source organism: Verrucomicrobiota bacterium (assembly GCA_013289195.1). The sequence continues at coordinate 4,797 of JABDAI010000019.1, read as the reverse complement.
TGAATTACCGCCTTTAATTCTAATAAGTCATCATCAATTTTTCCTCTCGAATTAATAATCCACCTGCATTCTGATCCTATTTGATTACCCCCTGGACATTTCCCATTGTCTAGTATTTTTTCAAACTCAGCTTCGATATGGAAATTGGGTTGTAACGATTTTATGTTGGATTGCATCTGTATCCATTGAGAATCTCCTAAAGCAAGAGATATGCTATAAGCTTGTTTAAAATATTCAAGCCCTTTATAGGTGTCCTCCAAGGCATAATAAGCTAACCCAACATTATTTAATGAATCCGCCACATTTCGATGATTTTCAGGAAATAATACTTGGTATATTTTTAGCGCCTTTTCATTATATTTTAGCCCTTTTCTTATATCCTCCTTTCCCCCGAAGACAAGGTACAATCTCCCAATATTACTTAATGATATAGCCACATAAGGATGATTTTCAGAAAATAATGACTGGTACATTTTTAATGCCTCTTTCTTATATTTTAGTCCCTTTCTTATGTTCTCCTCTCCTCCTAACGCCTGGTAAGTTACCCCAACATTATTTAAAGACCTAGCAGTATCAGGATGATTTTCAGAAAATAATGCTTGACGCATTGTTAGTGCCTCTTTCTTATATTTTAGCCCTTTTCTTATGTTTTCCTCTCCTCCTAACGCCTCGCAAGCTTCTCCAATACTATTTAATGAATTTGCGATATCAGGAAGATTGCCAGGAAATAATGCTTGCTGCATTTTAAGTCCTTCTTTTTGATACTCTAGGCATTTTAGAATATTCTCCTTCCCTCCTAAGGCTTGATAAGCCACCCCTACATTATTTAATGATATAGCTACAGCAGGATGATTTTTAGGAAATAATACTTGGTGCATTTTTAGTGCTTCTTCTTTATACTTTAGTCCCTTTCGAATATTCTCTTCTCCTCCTAACGCCTGGTACGCTCCCCCAACATTATTTAATAACCTAGCCACAGCAGGATTATTTTTAAGCAATAATGCTTGGTACATTTTTAATGCCTCTTTCTTATATTTTAGTCCCTTTCTTATGTTCTCCTCTCCTCCTAACGCCTGGTAAGTTACCCCAACATTATTTAAAGACCTAGCAGTATCAGGATGATTTTCAG
>JABDAI010000019.1:0-3568 GCA_013289195.1 Verrucomicrobiota bacterium | reverse complement strand
TTTTAGTCCCTTTCTTATGTTCTCCTCTCCTCCTAACGCCTGGTAAGTTACCCCAACATTATTTAAAGACCTAGCAGTATCAGGATGATTTTCAGGAAATAATGCTTGGTACATTTTCAATGCCTCTTCTTTATATTTGAGTCCTTCTCTTATGTTTTCTCCCCCTAAGGCCTGATAAGCCATCCCAACACTATTTAATGAGTAAGCTAGAGCGGGATGATTACTTTTATAGATTATCTGCTGCCAATTTAATTCTCTTTTCCAATACTTTGTTGCCTCCTTATAATCAAAGTCTATGTAATAATGATAGTCCCCAATTTTGTTTAATAAATCTAATATACCTTCATTCGGTAAATCTATTGTGTTAACGATTACTTTTGCATGCCTCACTAATTCTGCTACTCCTCCCCAATTTTTGGGATCTTCGCCAATTTCAGGCCATTTTTTATTCAATTCTTCAATCAATCTTCCCAATATCTGAGCCCCTTGGGTTCTATCCTCTTCCTGCAATGCTTTTTTCGTTTCTTCTTGTATGATTCTATGTCTTGTTCTGAGTATTGTTTCCTTGTCTGCAATTACCTTTATCAACGACAATTCCTTCAATTTATTCACAGCATCCTCTAATTCATTTGTTGTCTGCTTCAGTATTTCTTTAATAAATGGTACAATGACTCCTTCGGCATCTAAATACGCTAGATACTTTAACAATTCCCACGCTTGCGGTGATTCCTTTTTTAAATTCCTGAATAACATTTCAACGTCAGGATAGATTTCTTCATTTTGGCTGCTTCCTGTTTTAATAGCTTCATAAATTTCAATGTATTCATCAACATTCATTGAACTATGCTTGTTCAAATAAACTATTACATTTGAAAGTCTAAATGGTGATTCTCCGACGGTCTTTATTAATTTTTTAGTATCTTCTTCACTTATTTTAAGAGCTTGCTTTAAATAAAAAATAGCTTCTTCTTCTTTAAAACCTTTGATTCGAATTGGGTTTTTCCCATCTAATATGTTCTCATTTCTGGCTGTGATGATCACTTTGGCTGTATTGGGTAGGTTAATTAAATAGTGTCCTATTTTCTCTTTCGTCTCCACATTATCGAAGATAAATAGTAAGGATTTTCCATCAAAAAGCATTTCTAAGTTTCCATATACCAAATTCTTAATAAGTTCACTATTCAAATCATTTGTTTCAATTCCCAAAAGTCTAGCAAATCGAAAAAACTCTTCCTCTATCTGCGTACCTTTAATCCATATGGCTTGTATATACCCTCTTTGTTGGTATTCATGGGCATATTGGGCTGCTAAAGTACTTTTCCCCATACCTCCTGCACCGCTAATTACTACGATATCTTGTTGCTTTAGTTTTTCATCAAGAAGCTCTCTTCTGCCTTGCAAATCAACATAGTTCTCAACTGGAGCAGGAAGGCCTTGCATTAATTTCATAGATAATCCATCGAGTTTTTCTATTGATTGTAAATCACTATCATCTATTTTGTTGTCATTCTCTTCTGCATCCGCATTCGCTCTATTATTGACTAATAAATACCCCATAATCCCTACTAACAATAAAAAGTAACTTACAACATTCCAGTTCGCTATGTTTTTATAGGGATTATTATTTTTATTTGCTCTTATGATTTCACTACAGGTTTTATTGTCATAATATTGCTGTCTCGAAAAGTTAATTCTTTTTCTTAATTCCAAATAATGACTACCGATTGCCACCTTCCTAAGTCTGGTGAAAGACTTTACTAATATAGAGTAATCATGTTTTTTTGTAGATTTGTAATTCCTTGTGATCAATTTAAACATAGGTACTTAGATAATTTTATTCAGATCATTTTTGATTTTAAATCCCTCTTTGTTGTCTTGCTTCCATTCCCATATATTTCACATGGTTTAATAGGTACTTTGCAAATGTTGCGTCTTCGGGCATTGCTTTAATGCACTCTTCTACTATCGATCCATCTACAAAAAATTCCGGATGTTCTTGCGCTATCTTTTTTACTAATTCTGGGTTGTTTTTAGTAAATTCTTTCACCACCTCATAAGGCTTTTGTTCCGATTTCATTATTCCCAAATTCATTGACTCGAAACAAAGCATCTGTACCATTTCTATTTGAGTGTTTTCTTTTGTTCCTAATTCTTTCTGGAGATAACTTTCGTCTATGTACCCTTTCACTCCCTCATCTGCCCAACGCCAATTCACCTTACTCCACCCTTTCTCTTCTACCGCTTTAACTATATTATTTAAAACGTTTTTTGTATTTTCTGTTTTAATCTTATTAATTCTTCTTTACTCTCCCCTCTCTTAGTTATTATCCATCGGCATTCACAGCCACCTATAGCGTTACCTCCCAAACAACCTCCTGGACTCTGTTTTTCTCTTTTTCCTGAACCAGAAAAAAACTTGGGTTGGGCTGCTTCTATCGCCAATATTAATTTGGCCATTTCGTCAGGATGTTCATTAATTTCCCTAATCGATTGCGCCTTTAGTGAAGCCCAGTCTTGCTCAGAAAAATGATAGATACTCATTGCTTGCTTCCTATATTCCAGGGCCTTATCATGATCTCCCAATTTTTCATAGGCTCTCGCCATGCTATCCACGGATTGTCCTATGTCAGCATGATTTCCTAAGAACAACTCCTGCCTCATCTTTAATCCCTGTTCTATATAATTGAGCCCCAATCGATAATTCCCTTCTCCTCCTAATTCTAAATAAGCTACTCCTACATTATCAAGTGATTTAGCTATATCGGGATGATTGGCCTCAAAGATTCTTTTTCGCGTATTTAGAGAGTTGATTAGATAATTTAACCCTTCTTTCAATTCGTCTTCGCTGCCTAATTTTTGGGAAGCTTTTCCAGTATTATTTAATGTCATGGCCATTCTCAATAAAATTTCCCTGTCATTTGGACTACTTTTATCTAATTCTTGCCACATGCTTAGAGACTTCTTTAAATACTCTAAGCTTTGTCTGTCATTATGCTTACCACTTAATATCCCATACAATATCCCTATAGTACTGAGTAAATCTGCTATATTTGTATGATTGCCGGGGAATAATTCTTCTCTCATTTCTAAGGAGGATTTCAAATATTCGATTCCTTTTGATAAGTCTTCTTTCTCTCTCAACTCTGCATAGGCCATTCCTATTCTTTTAAAGGACGCTGCTACTTCAGGATGTGAACCCGAAAATAAATTTTGTTTTATCACTAAGGCCTCTTCTTGGAATTTTATACCTTTACGTATGTTTTGACTGTCACCCAAGTTTTGATAGCCAAGACCTATATTATCATTTAATTCTGCTATTTCTCTATCATTTTTCGTAGATAAATCTTTACTCATTTGCAATGAACGCTCTTCCAAGTCGAGACCTTTAAGAATATTGTCTTTTCCACCCAATGCCTGATAGGCCCTACCAACCATGTGTAATGAATTTGCTACTTCGGCATGATTTCCATAATATAAACTTTGTTTTATTTTAAGAGATTTGTCCAATTGCTTTAATGCCTTGCTCACATGATCTTTATCTCCTAAGGCTAGATTTGCATTTCCTAGA
>JABDAI010000018.1 GCA_013289195.1 Verrucomicrobiota bacterium | reverse complement strand
TATTCAACTTTATCCATATATTGTTCTAAAAAGTAAACTCCAAGGCCACCGATTGTACGATCCTCAATAGGTGAAGAAGTATCCGGTAAGTCTTCGATCACTTGTAAAGGGTTAAAAGGAACTCCAGGGTCAGAAACAGTTGCGACTACATGGTTCCTATCGATCACCAGTTCGAGTAGAATTTTTGGATCTTCAGTGCTTTCTTTTAAACCATAGGATATGATATTGGTGAGTACTTCATCAAGACAAAGATTGAGTGCAAAAATAACTTTAGGCTTAAGCTGGTGACTTTCAGCGAAAGTTTCGATATCGGAAGCTAATTTCTTTAATTCCGAAATATTATTTGTATAGGAAAATTGCATCAGGATGGGGGAGGATTGAATATTATTTCCACTAAGGAATAATCATCGCTAAAATATTCTGAGGCTTGGGCTTTACTTGAAAATTCTACCATAGATTGTACTTTTGTCTTATTGTTAGCAGGGGGTTTTAGCAGTTCTTGTGCAAAATCATCTAGTGTCATCATTCTGTTTTGGTTATCATAATCAAGTTCATAAACGCCATCACTAAAAATATACAGGCGATCATCGGGTTGAATGTTAATTTTAGCAGAAGTAAAAGAAATATCCCTAAATCCACCAATAACCATTCCGGGTGTAGAGAGTTTTATAATTTTATTATTACTGATAAGAATAGCCGGTGGATGACCGCCGCTGGCATAAACAAGCTCTCTGGTTTGTTTATTATAAACTCCATACCAAAATGTGAAATACATTTGATTTTGCTCTTCCATTTTAAAAGTTTCATTCATACCTTTAAGAACAGAAGCAGGATCGAGAAAATCGACTTCAGGAAGACTTTGTGCGCGAAGAACATTAATTGCCGAAACAGAAAGAAGTGCTGCGCCTACCCCATGTCCACAAACATCGAGTAAATAGATTGCAAAATGATCCTCATCGAGCCAATGATATCCAAAAGCGTCTCCACCTAAATCTGTAGAAGACGTAAAAACCCAATCCGTTTTAAAAAGTTCTGTATTTAATTTTTCCGGCAAAAGAGAACGTACATAATTCTCCGCCTCTTTGAGCTCAGCCTTAAGAGCAGTTTGGCTGGCAACAAGAGCTTCAAAGGCTTCATTTCGCTCAATTAAGTTAATATACGCTTTGGAGTGATAGCGAATCCTAGCAATCAGTTCGAGTTTATCAGGAAGTTTGACTATATAATCATTTGCTCCCAGAGAGAATGCTTGCGATTTGATATCCGGCTCTTCTCTGGAGGAGAGAACTATCATGGGAACATTTTTAGTACTAGGATTAGCGCGAAAGAATTTGACCATCGTTAATCCATCGACGTCAGGCATAACAAGGTCTTGAAGAATTACGGTAGGCTTGATTTTAAAGGCAACTTGAAGTGCTTTTGTAGGATCGTTACAGTAGGTAAGTTGTATATCCTTTTCATTTTCCAGCATTTTTTTTACTGCCTCAGCAACAATCGCTTGGTCATCGATTAGAAGCACCATAATATTATTGGAGGTAGTTTCTAATTTAGCTTCTGTAGCTTCCAAGGTAGAAAAGCCAGGCTGGGAAATAGACTTTGACATTATCTAATCTAATAACAGTTTAAAATGAAAAGTCAAATTTTCAAAACATCACTCAGAAGGTTCTCCAATCAGACTTTTTACTGTATTGAGAAAGGTTTGATCTTTAAAACTGCTTTTGGTCAAGTAATAATCTGCTCCCACTTCGCTACCCTTCAAATGATCGACTTTTCGATCTTTATAAGAGACAATGATTATTGGAGTTTTCTTCAAATGGGAATCTTTCTTGATTTGATTGACTAATTCAAAGCCATTCATACGCGGCATATCAATATCAGTAATAACAAGATTGAATTTTTTATTTTTCATGCAATTCCACCCATCAACCCCATCAACAGCAGTTTCTACATTGTAACCGGCATTTTGAAGAATACGCCTTTCTGTTTCTCTAACAGTAAGTGAATCATCAATGACCAATACAGATTTGCTAGGTTTATGAGAAAGTTGTTTTTTACTGAATGATTCGATGTCAGTTTTGCCGGATAGCAGTTTTTGAATGAATTTTAAAATATCTTCTACATCCAAAATAAGTACAGGGGTACCATCATCTGTAATAGAACTGGCAGCAATACAGGGTATTTTACGCAGTCTAGGATCTAAAGGACGGACAACAAGTTCCGTTTCTGTCAAAATTTTATCTATTACTAAACTATAGATTTTATCCTTTTCTCGTAAAATAATAACAGGAATAAATTCACTTGTTCTGAAATTATTTGAAACGAAGCCGAGTATTTGCCGGAGTGAGAACATAGCAATATTCTCCCCATCTAGATGAAAATAATCTCTATCTTCCAGCGTATGTATTTCGGCATTTTTAATTTTTAAGATTCTATCAATACGGCTTAAAGGAATAGCATAAGGTTCCTGATCAATTTCAACAGAAAGAGCGCGAATCACAGAACGGGTAATAGGAAGTTGAAGTGTAAATTTAGTCCCTTTTCCTTCAGTGGATTGAACACGAATTTTTCCCCCAATTTCTTGAACAAAATTTCGCACAACATCTAAACCAACTCCTCTTCCCGAAATTTCAGTAATATTTTTAGTTGTGGAAAATCCAGGTAAAAAAAGAAAGTCAAACAGCTCTTCATCGTTAAGCGTATCAACAATATTTTTAGGAAGAAGATTTTTAGCAAGGATAATCTCTTTTACCTGATTTTTATTAATGCCTGCCCCATCGTCACTAATAGTTATCATGAGCATGCCGCTATTATGATGAGCATCCATGGTAATAAGCCCTCTTTCGCTTTTTCTTGCTTCAAGTCGTTTTTGCGGTTCTTCTATGCCATGATCACAAGCATTTCGGATGATATGATTGAGAGGTGCCTCTAATTTTTCTAGAATGTCACGATCAACAGGAGTATCCTTCCCTGTGATTTCCAATGAAATCTTTTTGTTTAATGATTTCGCTAAGTCTCTTACCAGACGAGGGAAACCTTGCACCCCTTCCGAAAAAGGACGCATTCGGCTTGTAAGTACTTCATTATAAAGTCTGGAAGAAAGGACACTATTATTTTTAGAAAAAGTATCAAAAATTTCTAACTGATTCTGTATAAGGTTACGAAATTGATTTAAACTGTGAGAAGCCTGTTGATCAATTATATTAAGATTTAAATCACTAGGATTTAATAATGAGAAATTTAATAAGTTGGCAAGCTGGCGTTGAAGGTTTTTTAATTGCAGCAAACCTTGTTTAATAGGTTCTAGTCGTCTCGTTTCGATAAGCGTTTCTGCAGCAAGGCTCATCAATCTATTCAGATTGGCTGCTGAAACACGAACAAATTGATCTGGACTTTCGGGAGTTGCTGTTTTTTGTTCAATAGGTTTTGTTCTAGGCGGGGGAGTCTTTTTTTCTTCGATTAAAGACTTATCTATTGAGGGCATTGTTTTATTGATAATTAAGGACTTGGGAGTCTGTGCAGAAGGAGTAGGGCTTACTTCAGCTTCGGCAATTTCAGGTTCGACTTCAACAGATGCAATCTCAAGCAATTGATTGGAGAGATCTAGAATTTTTTCAATAAGCTCCTCAGTAAGCTCATTATTTTGAGATTTTAAATCATTAACAATTTTTTCTAAGGATTGGGCAATAGATTCAGCCTTTTTTTCATTAGCGATATTACTTGCGCCTTTAATGGATAAAATAGAAGTTAAAAGGTTTGAAAAATCTTGTGCCGCATGCGGTTTATGCCTTAAAGATTCAAGTTCAGTTTTGATGACAGCGACTTGGGCCAGAGTTTCATTTTTAAAAACAATAAAAACAGCAGAACTGGGCTTCGTCCGAATTGTTTCGAGATGAACCGTCTTTCGTTCAATGGCTGTGGATGTGTCTTTTGTCTCTATAGATTGTGAAGGTCCTTGAGTAATTTGAAGAATGGAATCTTTTATCGACTCCAATTTTTCAAGTTGCTGCGGATTCCAGGAATTAATTTCGTCATCTGAAAGTTGTGCAATTTCAGTTAAGAAGTCTATTGCATGAAGTAATGAATCAAAATCTTCATGAGTTAGAGACAGATCATTTTTTTGAATCGCCACGAAACAGTCTTCGAGTAAGTGGGCGAGGTGACTGAACGTGTTAAACCCAATAATTCGAGCCGCTCCTTTGAGGGAATGGGCAGCACGCATGATCGATGCAATTTGAGTTTTATCTGAGGGATTCTCTTCAAGTAACAACAAATTGTCTGTAAGATATTGAATATTTGTTGCAGATTCTTGTTTAAAAAGATCAGAAAGATCATGATCATTATGTTTGGAATCGCTCATAGGTAGGTTTGATTAATTGTTTCCATAATTAATGATTCATCCAGTAAACCTATTAATGTATCATTTAAAGAGAAAACTCCAACAAAATAATTCCTTCCGGCTTTTGAAGTACTTAAGGGAGGCGGTTCAAGCGCACCGGGTTCTATCAAAGTAAGACCAAGAATTTCGTTTACCAAAAAAACAATGGTATCCTTATTTTTTTCTAAAACAATATAACGTGAAAAATGGCAAACATCTTCTACATTATTCGGTTTGCTTGGAACATTGGGGAGTTCAAGAAAAGCTTGCATAGAAACTGTTATTAAAAGTTCTCCATGTATATTCGAAATGCCCAAAAGTACCGGCGAATTAGTATGAGGAAGTTTATGAATACGAGCAGAATGCGTGATTTCTTTAATCGCACAACTCGGTAAGGCTAACCATTCATTGGCAATACGAAAGACAAGCAATAACTGACCACTTGGGAAATCCTCAGTGGGTTTCGTTTTTAGAGTTTCAAGCCACTCAAGTCCATAACCTTCCGGTTGTGGTCTATTTAATAAATTAGAACCATAGATTTTATTTTTTAAAAAAGGATCCTCGGATTCTTCAATTTCAGAAATAGGAATGTCTTCGGCCATAATGATTAAGATTTAGACTCTGAACTCAAAAAAAATATTTTTTGCAGCTCTTCCGAAAGAAGCTTGCTCAGCTCAATACATTGTATAAAATGATCCTCCATTTGTATGATAGGCCCCAAGTAGGGAATGTTTGGTGATACAATACCTGTGCTTTGAATGGCTGTTTCATTGACGTCAATAGTATCTGTCATATCTTCTGCTATTAGCCCCAAAATAGACTTTTGACCATCCTTATGCGTAAAGTTTGTTAAAATAATTCTGGTATTTAACCTAATAGTCGCTGGCTTACCAAGAGTGAGTTGTGTTATGTCTATTACCGGTACAATTGTTCCACGATAATCAAAAATTCCTGAAAAAAAATTCACACTGCCAGGAATTTTTCTAAGACTGACTACTGGAATCACTTCAATAACATCATCTGTATTTAAAGCATAATATTCCTCGCCAATTTTAAATTTAAGTAGAAGTATCAAGTTTTATAAAGAATTTTCAGTGGTTTGGACTTCAGTGGGTGTAATTAAAGCATCTAACGACGTGTGATCAGAAACTTTAAAGCGAGTAATTTCATTACGTAATTCATCGATAGCTCTATGTAAAGATTTAGTCGCACGGTCGAACTCCTTCAATGAATTCGTTGTTTTATAAGCAGCATCGGTTAAGTTTGCCATTGCACCACTAATTTGATGGGCTCCCTGAGATTGCGATTGCATCCCTTCCTTTACCGAAACAAACCGCGGAGAAAGTTCCTGGACTTGAACAATAATTCTTTGTAAATGCTCACTGATTCTTCCCACCTCAAGAACACCGCTGTGCACTTCCTTTGTGAATTTATCCATTTCCATAACTCCTGCAGAAACAGCCGACTGCATCTCTTTAACTATTTGTTCAATATCAAGTGTTGCCAATGCCGTCTGATCCGCTAAACGGCGAATCTCACGTGCTACGACAGCAAACCCGACTCCATATTCAGCAGCTTTTTCTGCTTCAATGGCTGCATTTAATGATAAGAGATTTGTTTGATCTGCTACTTTCGATATGGTTGTAACAACATTATTAATATTCGCTGTTTTACTCGATATGACTGCAAGTTTTGAAGAAATAGAAGTCGTAGCTTCCGTCAAGGTCTTCATCGTATTCGCCATTTCAGAAAGTTCAGTTAAACCAGCATCTGCCATTAATCCCGTTTCATTAGCAACATCAGAAACATTACTCATAGTCTTGAAAAGCTCTTGAGAGGTTGATGAAATTTGCTTTACTGCAGTGGCAATTTGATTGGTAGAGGTCCCAAAGTCATTAACCGTGGTCTCTTGCATCCTCACTGCGCTTGAAATTTCTGTAGCAGTAGTTACTAGTTGGATGCTTGAACTTTTAACTTGCCCAATAATTCTATTGAGTGTGGCAATCATTACCATAATTGCGTTAAGTAGATGGCTTGTTTCATCATTTCGATCTTTCGCCTTGGCTAGATCCCTATCTTCTCCCTTTGTGATTTTTTCAATTAATGCAATTGCACCTCCAATATTACCTTCTGTAACGCGAGTAGCAATTCTAGTTAAAGCTGTAATGGGTTTTATTATAAGCGTGCCAAACCAAAATGCAATAACTCCTACAAAGGCCAAAGTAATTAAAGCAACAAAGATAACCCAAAGAATCAGATGATCAAATAATTTTTGAACTTCTTTAAAGGGTCTTTCAAAATCTTTATCATAAGCTGTGATCCCGATTACCCAATCCCAGTCTTTAAAGTAGGTATATTTAATCGTTTTACTAGTAGGATATTTATCATTGGGGTCTTGCCATGTCACATGTTCTGTAAAAATTTCTTTTTCTTTTAAATTATGGATACTTCGACGTATATTATCATATACCTTAAATGATGCATCATTAATTACAGTATTCTTATCCACATTCATGGATTTGATGATGAGATCATCAAGCATATTCTCATCTTTTTTAATACCTTTTATGATCCAAGCATAGCCATTTGGCCCAATCGTAATTCCTTCAATCGCTCTAATAAGGCTTTCAATATTTTTTTGCTGTAGCCCCACATAAATTGCACCGATGATTTCATTTTTTTCATTCTTAATCGGTTCAAATGATGTAAGGTACCAGTCATCAAAGACATAGGCAGAACCTCGAAATTGTTGCCCATTTAATAAAGCAGCTGTTATAGGATTTTCATCACCATTTGTACGAACTGCAGGTAAATAAGTCCCTATAGCACGTTCGTGATTGAGCGTACTTACATTAGTTGCAATATTTAACATATCTCCAGCTTCATTCATACGTTGATAAATACTAATAGTCCCTCCAAGTAAATCTTTAATCGGATCAATAATAGGAGTTTTCTTAGCAAAGGATTTATTTTGGCCAAGCCATGTTTCACCCACTAAAACCTGAGGAAGTTTGACTTTTGTAACTTGATTTGTGTCTTCATTGATGGCTGACCATTCAACTTCATTGGCAGAATTTAAGTAGATTCCACCAGAACTTGCGATTGCATAATTGATGACATTGATAGTCCCTTCAAGTTCTTTTGTTATAAGCCCATTGGCCGTTTGGCAACTAGCGTAAATATCGCGTATTGTCGCATTAAAAGTACTGTGCAATAATGTTGTTATTTCCTTTTTAATGCCTTCTACTAAAGGCCTTTCTTCGGTTACTAAAAGTAACGTCAATACTATTGCCGGCAGCAATGCGGAAATGAGGGCTAATCCAATGACTTTATGCCTAAGCTGAAACTTCATATATATTTTTAGACGAAATTAAGTTTTATTGAGGATTATCTTGTATGAGTTAATGATTGATTGCAAGTCGCGAATTGTTACATCTCAGTACTTTTACATGGAATAAAAGTTGCAACACTCATGCCATGGATAATTTTTTTATCTGCAGGACATAAGGTTGCTAAAATACCTTTTAAACCTATTTCAGAAAAATTTTTCATATAATAAGGACAAAGTCGGGCTCGCAAGGGTTCAGAACTGATTTTTCCTGTTGATTCATATAAAGGATGAACAATACTTTTTGGTTTTTTAAATTCCTGTATAATATAAGGATGTTTTTTATCATTATCCAAGGCTTCCTTAATTTTACTTGCCCAGATTTCTTGCGAACAATCACTACCCAATGTGATGCTGCGGGCCCCCCAAGCTCTTTCATGAAATCCACTTATCTTAATGATGTAGTTTCTATTTTTTTGCGTAGCTTCACTTAATTGTTCCCAAGATCGAAGCCATTTACTGTTTATAGTTGGGCCATTCAACACAGCGTTAGGCCCAAAATATTCTCCATCAATAATCCATGTTAGGGGAATAACTCCTTTTAGTAATTCGAAGTTCTCTTTTTTTAATGTTTCTTGCCAGTAATCCTGTAATTGATAATGATGGAAAAGTGCTAAACACAGTTTTTCTTCAAATATAGGTTTGAGGGGAGGGGAGATGACCACTTCCTCTTTTTCAACTGCTTCCATCAAAATTGATGATGTCTCAATCGTTCCTAAATCGAATAATTCAAAAAAACGATAAATAACATCTATATCAATAGTCCTATCATTAAATTTGAATTTTAGTTTGGAGTTTTCATAAAAAAAATTTTCAGGATCTATGCAATAAACTTCTTTACCTGATTTCCGCAGCTCATTTGCAAGCCATTCAAATTCTGGTCTATAAGTTTCGCTTTCTTGAGACACTCCTATGACTACCACCGGATTTTCCTTATTTGGCACAAGACTAACCATCGTTTCATAAAACCCACTAAGCATTTCTTCTGAGCTACCAATAAGTTTACCCTCTTGCTTTTCGTAAATTTGGTATAAAAAACTTGTAAATCCTATCCCCCCTGGGATCACTTCAATTTCAGTCAGTGCGATCCCTTCTTCCGTCAAAAGCAGATCTAAGCGTATAATGCTTGGAGTAGTATGTTTGAGAAATGCTAAGTTTGCATGACGTAGTAACTTTTCTGGCTTTCCTCTATCAAAGTAATCTGCCACCCATGGAACGATCAAATCTTTATTCCTAAGAATGCTCTTATTGGCTTTTGAAAATTGATATAATTTGTTAATTCCATTTAAAAATTCAAAACAAGCCTCTCCTATTTTTTTAATTTCATCTGTGACTTCACTTGATAATGCTAAAGAAGAAGGAGAATATTGCCATGTTTTATCCTTAAAAAATGTGAGTTCGGTGAAAGTTTGTTTTAAAAATTCAAAATCAAGCATATTAGGGTATCAAAATCAATCGTTCATTTGAATATCTTTATTGCGCTGTGTGGGGCAACCTGCTCTAAGCCAAGCATTAATGAATATATCAATTTCTCCATCCATAACCGCTTGAATATTGCCCGTACTCACTCCTGTTCGTAAATCTTTTACCATTTGATACGGCTGGAATACATAGCTACGAATTTGATTGCCCCAGCCAATCTCTCCTTTTTCTCCATAAAAACGCTCCATTTCAGAACGTTTTTCGTCTTGATACTTTTCGTATAGCCTCGACTTCAATGTCTTTAATGCAGAAGCTTTATTTTTATGCTGGGATCTTTCATTTTGGCAGGTCACCACCAATCCTGTAGGCAAATGCGTTAACCGAACTGCTGACTCCGTTTTATTGACGTGCTGTCCTCCACTTCCGCTTGCACGGTAGGTATCTATTCGAAGATCTTCTTCATTGACTTCGATATCAATATCATCTTCTATTTCCGCAACAACGTCAATGGAGCTAAATGAAGTATGACGTTTTTTATTCGCATCAAAAGGACTGATTCTAACAAGTCGATGGACTCCACGTTCTGCTTTTGCATAACCATAAGCATTGGGACCAATAATTCTAAAACTAGCTCTACTTATCCCAGCTTCTTCGCCCGCTTGAATATCTTGAATCTCAGTTGTATAGCCATGCCTTTCGGCCCATCGTAAATAAAGTCTAAACAGCATATCAGCCCAATCACAAGACTCAGTTCCTCCAGCTCCTGCGTGAATACTGAGTATAGCATTACACTTGTCATGTGGACCTGTTAGGAAAGATTGAATTTCAATATGATCGAGTTCATCAAACAATTTTTGAGACGTCGTAGTTATTTCATTTAAATAATCAGCCCCTTCTTTTTCGTTTGCTTCCTGAACGAGTTGGGCGAGCACACTTAAGTCTTCTCTTCTTTTCTCATAATTGATAATAGGAGTTATCGAAGCACGAAGAGTATTTATTTCTGCAATAATTTTACGAGCTTCGTCTTGATGATCCCAAAAAGTCGGCTCAGCCATTTTGGCTTCTAAAGCTTCAATTTGCAGTTTCTTCTTATCGACGTCAAAGAAACCTCCATAGATACCCCGCTCGGCGATGGATTTCTTCTATTTGTGTGCGCAGTTCTATTGGTAAAATCATTTACTTAATTAAGCCAAATATTTGAAATTATTTCAAGTTTTTATTTTTCATGCCAAGTCCTTTAGGTTTAACTGCTTTAAAATTACGGAAATAAAATTAAAACAGTGCTTGCTCGATCAGAATTCATTTTATGTGGTTATTTAAGCGACCTTTGCCCATTTTAAATTGGGAATTGGTATAATTTGACAAAATCACTGAAATAATAGAAACTTCTGAAAAAGTTGATATGATTATTGATAATGTAAACTTCGATCCTTTGTTAAAAGCGTTTAAAAAATTTGAAACATTTCGTCTGAACATAAAGACCGAACAAGAGCAAGCTGGAGCGATACAAGCCTATGAATATTGCTTCGAGCTCGTTTGGAAGGCGATGAAGCGGTTACTTGCGCAGCGCGGTAAGACTGCTAATTCACCGAAGGAGGTCTTTCGTATGGCAGCATTAGAGAATTTTATAGAAGATCCAGAGTTATGGTTTGATTTTCTAAGAAAGAGGAACATTACTGTACATACATACCAAGAGGAAGAAGCTAGAGAGGTACTCAGTGTTTTCCAGGATTTTTCTACTGAAATCAAACGATTTTTAAAGAAAATAGGGGTATCAGATAATGCACTGGGAATTTAGACATTGGCAGATAATTACCGATATTTTGAAAAAGTATCCGTATACTTTTTATGCCTTTGGATCGCGAGTCAGTGGGACTGCAAAACAGTTTTCCGACTTGGATTTATGCTTTTTTGGTGGCATATCGGGCAGCGAATATGTCCGCATAGAAGAGGATTTCGAATGCTCCGATCTTCCCTATAAGGTTGATTTAGTAGACTGGGATAAATGTGATGTGACTTTTAGAAAGATTATCAGGAATAATATGATTTGTATTCAGGCCAGTGATAAATTGCTAAAGCTTGAAGCCATGAGGATTAATCATTTTACATATTTACCGAACTTACTGGGGTTTAGCGTAACACGAAATGCGGAATTTACCATCGTTAATTGCGGACTTGGGACCTCTGAACACAATATAGTTTGCGATGTGAAATTAAAGGAGAAAGACTGTGAACTAAGAATTCGGAAGATCATCGATGAATTTCATGGTCAGGAATTTTCGTGGTGGGTTGGCCCATCGTCCAGACCATTGGACCTAAGTCAAAAATTAGTGTCTTCCGGTCTTCAAAAACACTCCGTAGAGTACCTCATGATATACGATTCAAAAAATAGGAGTAAAAAATTAAAAGAGAATGAAAGATTGAATATCAAAAAGGTCGAGAAGTTACAGGAACTCAATGATTTTATTAAAGTCGTAGGATCGAAAGAAAAAAGTACTAAAAATTTTTATGGAAAAATGAACTTAGAAGCTTTGCGTGGCCAAGAAATGTTATTTGTAGGATATGAAAATGATAAGCCTATAGAATCTGGAAAATTATTTTGCGATAACGAAATCACTGGCATATTCAGTTTATATAATCTTAATGAGATTCAAGGTAATAGATGTACTGAAAATATGCTGAATTGTCTCATAAATAAAGTACCCACCAAATATATAGCTCTTTCCGTTTCTAGTGATTTTGATTTAAAGTATTATAGCGAATTCGGTTTTAAGGTTATCGGACAGGTTGAATGTTTTATTGGAAAAAAATGACAGATTTATTTTCTGTTTTTCTGCCAGGTTTTCTGTGAGTACTCTTAGAGATTTTATTAAAAACTTGACCTTCATTTTAGAATACTTCTTTATATAAAAGGGACGTTTCCAAATGAATGTAGATAGATTAGAAGGTATTAATAACTATTATGACGTGATTGTCATCGGGAGCGGTCTTGCTGGATTAACAGGTGCTAATTATTTGGCAAAGCAAGGTCACAGCGTTTTACTTCTCGAGCACCATTACCAATACGGAGGCCTCGCTTCATGGTTCCGCAGGAAATTTAAGAATATTTTTGATATCTCTCTTCATGGATTTCCAGGAGGTATGATAAAGTCTTGTAGAAAATATTGGACTCAAGAAATTGCCAACTCCATTGTCCGTCTTAAAAATCTGCGTTTCATTAACCCTGAATTCAACATCACTACCTCTTTTGATAAAGAAGATTTTACCCGAATTTTACAAGAAACCTTCAGTCTGCCACTATCTATCATTGAATCCTTTTTCGAGTACATCAAGAAGATGAATTTCTATGATGATCCTTCTTTTACTACAAAAGAACTTTTTGAACAATTTTTCCCTGGTAGAAATGATGTGCATCGATTTTTAATGGAACCTATGGCCTATGCCAATGGTTCGACTATGGATGATCCTGCCATCACTTTTGGGATAGTCTTTTCGAATTTCATGAGTCATGGCGTCTACATTTTCCAAGGAGGAAGTGACGTTTTGATTTCAAAAATGGTTGCCGAAGCCCAAAGAAATGGTGTTCAGTTGCGTAAACTTTGTATGGTAGAAAAAATCTTAGTATCCGACTCTTCTGAGCAAAAAGGCGTAACAGGGGTCCAAGTCAATGGAAAAACCATTCAGTGCACTGCAATTTTATCTAATGCCAATATTAAAAATACTCTTATTACTTTATTGGGAGAAAATCATCTACCCTTAGAATACGTAACCCAAGCAAAAGCTGTTAGACTCAATAGTAGTTCTTGCCAGGTGTATATTGGGATAAAAGAGGGAGAAAGTATTCCAGATATCGGAGATTTAGTTTTTACTTCCCAAGCAAAAGTTTTTTCCAATGAAGAATTAATGGATAAAAACACTTCAAGCCGAACATTTTCAGTCTATTATCCAGAAATGAGACCTCATGAGGGTAAACGTTATGCAATAGTGGCATCACTGAATGCCAAATGGGAAGACTGGGAGAGTTTATCCCCTTTGGAGTACCTTCAAGAAAAAGAACGTCTGTGTGAAGAAACAATTGTTGCTTTAGAAAAACTAATTCCTGATATTCGCTCAAAAATTAATTGGATTGAAGCCGCTACCCCTAAAACAATTAATCGTTATACGACCCACATGCATGGCACTTCTTTTGGAACAAAATTCGAAGGTTTGAAAATTTCTATGGAATTGCCAGAAAAAGTTCCGGGCCTATTCCATGCCGGTTCCGTCGGAATCATCATGTCCGGTTGGCTTGGAACCATTAATTACGGAATCATTGTAGCAAATAAAATAGATAAGTTCTTATCAATGAAATCAACAATTACTATTAACCATTTAAATAAAAATTATGGAAGAAATCTACAATACAATACCGCACCGTGAGCCTTTTCTTTTTGTAGATTCCATTGAATCCATTCATGAAAATGGTGCAACGGCAAAACGCCTCATCCGTTTGGATGAACCTCAATTTAGTGGCCACTATCCCGGAAACCCCATCATGCCAGGAGTTCTTTTATGTGAAGCGGTTTTTCAGACTGCTGCTATTTTTTTAGTTAAAAAGTTTGAAAACAAGGGCATACAAACTCAAAATTTAACTCCCGTTTTATCGCGTATTGGTGAGGTTAAATTTAAACAAATGGTAAAACCCGGAGATGAGATTACAATGAACGTAGAAATGATAGAAACTATCGGCCAATTTCATTTTTTAAAAGGAAATATTCGCAAAGAGGGAAAACTCGTTCTAACTTTAGAATGTGCTTTAGCTCTTATCGACGAAAATAAATAAAAACAGAAAATAAATAAATGTCCTTTCTCAACCTTAAGAATAAAGTTTTCCTCATCTTCGGAGTAGCGAATAAAAAGAGCCTCGCATGGTTTATCGCAAAGACTTTAGAAGCTGAAGGAGCCCAGGTGATCTACAGCGTCCGTTCTGAAAATAGGAAAAAATCGCTTTCAAAAATGCTTCAGGATAAACCTATATACGTTTGTGATGTAGAATATCCCGAACAAATAGAGCAGCTCGCAAAAAAGATTGGAACCGATCATCGACGGTTAGATGGAATTGTTCATTCTATTGCATTTGCAAATTACTCAGAAGGTTTTAAACCCTTTTATCAAACCGATCGTAAAGACTTTTTACAAGCTACGGCCATATCGAGTTTTTCGATTGTAGAAATTGCAAAGGCTTTTAAACCTTATTTAAATAAAAATGCATCAGTCGTGGCAATCAGCATTTCATCACAAGTGATGGCCGAAAACTATGGTTATATGAGCCCAATCAAAGCTTCTTTGGATTCTTCTATGAGATTTCTTGCAAAATCCTTTAGTAAAGATTCCCATATTCGTTTTAATACTGTGAATGCCGGCCCTCTTAAAACAAGCGCTTCTGCCGGAATTCCAGGGTATTTAGAGAATTATCTTTTTGCTGAAAAATTAACTTTGCGCAAGGAAGCTCTAAAGACGCAAGAAGTAGCAGACGTCGTTGTTTACCTTTTAAGTGAACGCTCAAGCGGCATCAATGCACAAGGTATCGTTGTTAATAGTGGCATGGATATGAATTACTTCGATGAAGAAGTGGTTAATTTAGCAACACAAATAAAAAGCGGTTAAAACTGAAGTAATTAAAATGATTTTTAGTAATACAGTTTTAGATTCCATTGCCTGCGAACTTCCTCCTGAAGTTTGGTCCTCCAGTCTCATTGAAGAAAAACTCGCTCCTCTCTACGAAAAACTCAAACTACCATTTGGTAGGCTCGAACTCATGACAGGCATTAAGGAACGTCGCTTTTGGCCACAATCCGTTCTTCCTTCTTCCATAGCCGCTCTTGCTGGTAAAAAAGCCCTCGATAACGCCTCAGTAAGTCATGATCAAATCGATGTTCTTGTTTACGCGGGTGTATGTAGAGATTGCATAGAACCCTCTACTGCCGCCTACGTCCATAGTTTGCTTAAACTAAGCGAAAATACTCAAATTCTTGATCTTTCCAATGCCTGTTTAGGCTTTTTAAATAGCATGATTTTTGCAGCAAGTATGATTGAAAGTGGTTTGGCAAGAGCCATACTTATTGTATCCGGTGAAGATGGACGTCCCTTATTAGAAAGCACCATCAATCTTTTGCTTTCCACTGAGCTATCTCGCAATGCTATCAAACCTTTCTTTGCTAACCTAACAATCGGTTCAGGGGCCGTAGGCGCTGTAATTTCTAAACAATCCATGCTTAAAAAGCCTTTACTACGATTCTTAGGAGGAATCTCCCTCACAGATTCAAGTGCCAATAAACTTTGTGAAGGAATAGGTATTAGTGGCTCTGCTGGTACTCAAGTTCAAATGCAGACAAATTCAGAAGAACTCCTTAAAGCAGGAATCCATTTAGCAAAAAAAGCATGGACCAAATTTCAAAGTCTTGTAGGTTTTAATGCTCATGATTTTGATTGCACTATTTGTCATCAAGTAGGAAAACGCCATCTTACTGAATTTTATAAAGAACTCCATTTAATTCCAGATAAAGATTTCTCTACGTTCCCATTTTTAGGAAATGTCGGTTCTGCTTCAGTCCCCATTACATTGGCTATGGCCTTGGAATCTGGAAAAATTTACCCCGGCGATAGAATCGGTTTGTTTGGTATCGGCAGTGGACTCAGTAGTATCATATTAGGTTTAGAAGCTATGTAAATTATGGGAATTATTCTACCAAAGAAATTGCAAGCCATCTATCCATTTAAAAGTCATAGGATTAAGACGCAATTAGGCCACAACATGCATTATATAGATGAAAGGGGCGGCCATCCGATTATTATGGTTCATGGTAATCCTACATGGAGCTTTTTTTACCGGAATTTGGTTTTAGGATTAAGGGATCGATACCGTTGTATAGTCCCAGATCATATAGGTTGCGGCCTTTCAGACAAACCAAAGAACTATCCTTACTTGCTTCAAAATCATATTGATAATTTATCTAAACTTGTAGAAAACCTTAAATTGCAATCATTTCATTTAATTGTCCATGATTGGGGAGGACCTATCGGAATAGGTATGGCACAGAGATTTCCCGAGAAGCTGAAAAAAATTGTCATTTTAAATACGGCTGCTTTCCTTTCAAACAATATTCCCAGAAGGATTGCCTTTTGTAAAAAACCTCTTTTAAGAGATTTTTTGATCCGCGGTTGCAATGTTTTCGTCCGAGGCGCCACTATGATGGCTGTAAAAAAACCATTGTGTCCTTTAATAAAAAAAGGATATCATTTTCCTTACAATAATTGGAATAATAGAATTGGTGTTGCGCGTTTTGTTCAAGATATTCCTCTTTCGCAGGAACATCCATCTTGGAATACACTCAAACACATTGAACGTAATCTTTCCTTCCTCAATGATAAAAAGATGTTCATTTGCTGGGGTGGCAAAGATTTTTGTTTTAATGATTTCTATCTTAAAGAATGGTTAAGGCGCTTTGCCAATGCACAGCTAAGACGCTATGCGAATGCAGGCCACTATCTTCTAGAAGATGCTGCTGAGGAGGTATTTACATCTGTAAAGAATTTTTTGGACGATTAATAAAAGTAAATTCAATAATGTTTTTAAATCAAATGAAAATTGCAAACAAGTGAGCAATTAATTTATATTCAAAAATGCTTGAAATTGAAATAGTTTTATAATAAACAGTCTTCAGTATAAATACGTAATTAAACAGTTTATACTAAAAAAACATATGAAAATTAAAATCAAATCTGTCTTATTAACAATTATATTAGCTGTGTTTTCAAACCTGATCCATGCACAAGATGAATCTCCAGCGGATCCTGTTGCATCACAAGAGCAAGAGGTTCGTCCTACAAATGCTGAGAGTCCTCAAGAAAATCAAAATCTAGGAGCTCCTGAAGTTACGAAAGATGTGCCCAAGGAGGAAACTGTTCCTGAAAATATTGCAAATACAGAAGATAAAAATTCAGAGGCACCTGAAGTTAAAAACGAAATTACATCAGATCAAAAACCGGTTGATAACCCTACTAATGATACTCCAAAAGAAAATTTAGAAGCTGTTGAAGGAAGTTCAGAAAAGCCAGTTGCAATCAAAACCATTGAAGATACTCTATTATTTAGGTTCATGCAGGACTTTGCATTTCTCGAAGCTGCTGCAAAAAGTATAGATAGAAATGAGATCGTTGCTGTGAATATCAGTGAAAGAGAACAAGAAATAGGATTTTTTTCTTTCAATTCAGAGAAAGTTAAAGCTCTACCTTTTGCGGATCTGAATAAAAAATTGTATGCTAAGTTAATCGAACTTGCAGAAAATGAAACATTGCCACTTTCAGATTTAGACCCAAGAGCTGGAGACGAGCAAGATTGTTGGACCTTGTTTTTGAGGAGTAATCCTAATCTTTCAGATCTTTTCATTCTATTTACTGATCTATCGATTAAAAAGAGATTCTGTATCGATAATGACATAAATTTTAGAGACGAGATTCAATCGATAGTAAATTCTAAGGATTCTCTTCAATCTGAAATTGACGTCTTAAAAATAGTTTTTGCCGAAGTATTCTCAGACTACGCAGATTTTCTAAATAAAAATAGCGAAGTACTACAAAAGATAGAACAATTTTTAAAAGACACTGTGGAAACTCAATGTGTAAAGTATAAAAATAAAGACTTTTGTACGAAAAATGCTAAACGAACAAAACTAAAATCACTTAGAGAGTTAATGGAACGTGTACAAAATTTGTAATTAAATTTGTACACTCTTAGTCTATCAGGCCTCGTAAGAGGCCTTTCTTTTATTAGACTTCTTTCGAAACCAACTCTTGTGCTCTCTAGCAAGGAAAAAATTTAGTTTCGAAAGAAGTCTATTTTTTTTAACGACTATACAGCCATTTAAGTTCCTGTAAAGAATTACTAGATTTTTTTTGTAACAATTCAAGTTCCTCCAACGTAAATCTCCACTGCCAGTTGCCTTGGCTACTTCCAGGTAGATTGAACCTAGCTTCTGAACCTTTATTAAGTAGATCTTGCATCGCGATGATAATCAAATTGCAAGGAGATTCATAGAGTGCGCGAATTAAATCCCAAGCTATATCATTGCCTGAAATTCGAAAATAGCGTCTTACTTGATCCTTTTGAGAGTCGTTCAAATGATCATACCATCCTTTTGAGGTATCATTATCATGGGTACCTGCATAAGCTACAAAATTTCTTGTTAAATTGTGCGGAAGAAAAGCATTTTTTGGATCCCCATCAAATGCGAATTGCAAAATAGCCATTCCTGCTAAACCTGTTTTTTCACGCATGGCAATAACTTCTTCAGTAATCATTCCTAAATCCTCGGCAATAAAACAGGCTTCAGGAAGTTCATTTGATAAATATTTAAAAAAAGAAAAGCCTGGCCCCTTCAGCCACTTGCCCGTCCTCGCATCCGGAGCATTAACAGGAATAGACCAGTAGGATTCAAACCCTCTAAAATGATCCAATCTTAATACATCGAATAATTTGAAGTTATGTTTGAGCCTTTCACTCCACCATTTATAGCATTTTAAACCCGCCTTATTCCAGTTATACAGCGGATTGCCCCAAAATTGTCCTAATTCCGAAAAATAATCAGGGGGTACTCCCGATACGTGATCTGGATTGCCATTTCCATCTAATTTAAAAAGCGACGAATTGGACCATAAATCTGCACTATCACGCGCAATGAAAATCGGAATATCCCCAATGAGTTTAATATTTTTACTTTTCGCATACTGATATAATGAATTCCATTGATGAAAGAAAAGAAATTGAACAAACTTATGAAATTCTATTTCTTGATGTAAATCTTTATATAACTGACTTTTTTGAGCTTTTTCATAAGTTTTTAAATGCGGGTCCCATTCCCAAAAAGGTGCGTCATTGAAATATTTTTTAAAAGCTCGAAAGGTACTGTAGGGCATTAGCCACTCTTGGTTTTTTCTTAAGAATACTGTTTGTTCTGAATGAAAAGGAAATTTACTAGGGTGTTCATGGAATTTTGCAAATGCTTCTCTAAGAAGAGGTTCGTGCAATTGATATAAAACTTGATAATTAGTTTTAATTTTAGAAAGTCCCCTTAATGTACTTAATTGTCCATTCTCTAAGAGTTTATTTTCTATAAGCTCTTCAAAATCAATAAAATAAGGATTTCCTGCAAAAGATGACAAACTTTGATAAGGTGAATCCCCATATCCTGTAGGCCCTATTGGGCACATTTGCCAATAAGAAAATCCACAGGTTTGTAAAAAATCTATAAATCTACGCGCCTCTTTCCCAAGAGTTCCAATACCAAAATCGCTCGGCAGCGAGCTCAGATGAGCTAAAACTCCCGAAGAACGATGGGCAAGTGGAGGAAACAAAGTTTGCGCCATAACTCCAATATTTCTATCAAGGTACTACTTTTTAAACTTTGATAAATATACAGAAAAAAACAGTAAAGCAGCTTCCGTTCCTTCCTTAACAGGTGTTTCTTTAGAACTTTTGAATTTAGCCGAAAGATCGTTAAATAAAGTTTTAAAGAAATCAAAAACATTTCCTGCCCAAGTCGCTAATGTTTGAAATGTTTCCGGGAAAAAATACCAAATTGCATAAAATAATAGCCCAAAAAATATAAAACCTATAATAAATCTCATAAAAATCTCCTTCTCTTTTTCTTACAAAGTCTCTTACACTAAAGCGTGTAAGAGACTTTATAAATAGAATTATTTCTTTAATGCAGTTTTTGAGTTATAATTTACCCAAAAGCCACAGAATTAAAACAATTATTAATATCACTCCTAAAATGCCACTGGGGCCATATCCCCAACCTGAACTATATGGCCAAGCTGGAATTGCTCCTAGAAGTAATAATATTAATATAATAACAAGTATTGTACCTAGCATGATTTTTCCTTTTTTTTGTGGGTGTAACTATTCTTGTGTGTAACTAATGAGAACTTAAAATGGAAATTTGAAATAGTCAAGAGTCGTAATATAAATATTAAAAATTTTATTAATTTCTGAATGGCGAAAAAAAGTAACCAATTATCCTAGAGCTTTTTTAATAACAGTACCCACATCCGGTATATTATCATTAAAAGAAAGCAATGCTTTGCGTACCGATTTATCTGCAGAAGCCGGATTCAAACCCAGTTTTACTAGAGCTGCTACCGCATCTTCATGTATGGTTGGTTCTTGTACTTGATTCGCAGCAGATGGAAAAGTAATAGGCGTTGAATCTGTTGATGGAAAGATTTTGTCTCTTAATTCCAAAGTTAACCGTTCAGCAGTTTTTTTCCCAATTCCAGGACATTGAGAGAGTAGAGTAATATCACTTCTTGCAATAGCATCTTTTAAAATCGGTAACGATAGCCTGCTCATAATACCAAGCGCCGTTTTGGGCCCAATACCAGAGACTTTTTCTATAAGCAGTTGAAAAAAATCTCGCTCTTCACGCTTCTTAAATCCAAAAATTGACTGAGCATCTTCACGATATACCACTAGCGTATGCAATGTCACCTCCTGACCAATCGCAGGCAGTAGTTCCGTAGTTGTTAGCGGAATATTGACCGCATAACCAATGCCTTGTACATCTATAACTACTTGCAAAGCAGAGACTTCAGCGATTTTTCCTTTGATCAATACTATCATAAAAAATAAAAAAGAATTTCTAACTTGCACTTCTTAACCAAAGTCTGAGTAATCTTTACTACAAAGACAAGACGTTTAATCATAATATTCGCAATATTGCGAATACTTGTTATTCCAAGAAATTGGTCTTGCCATTAGTTTGGTTTTGATCTTAGTTTTATCTCCTAATAATTTATTATAAATATCTCAGTTTCGAATCAGTAATCTATGCAAAAAAATAAAATTAGTCATTGGAATAAAGGTATTTTAATTGCTTGGTTTCTCGTTGCGATCCTCATTGCTTCATGGATAATTCCTATTACTCGACTCTTCTGGAACTATCTAGATGCAATGACCTATTTGTCTTTACACAGCTTCTTTTTACAAACAGATTTTTCACAAAAATTTTGGGCAATAATGAATTCCAGAATTGCAGACAATACTTCACACGCTATTTTTATTCTAATCTTTTTACGCTATATATTTATACCCAATGGGCAGCTTTTAAAGAAAAGGATCTTTAAAGTAATATACGTCCTTCTAGCAGTAGTATTGAGTGTCTTGCTTTCAAAAGGAATTCAAAGCGAGATTTCTAACCATTTCTCAATTAAACGAGATAGCCCATCTCTTGTGTTAGGATACGATGTGGCCTTATCCAAAGTTCTCCCAGGCCTTGAGAACGTTAAGGACTCCTCCCAAAGAAGTTTCCCAGGTGATCACGCTATGACCCTCTGTTTACTTTGCGGATTCATTTTTTGGCTAACCAGAAGTTTCTTCCTTAGAAGTGTAGGACTACTAGCGATGTTATTTTTCATTGTTCCAAGATTAATTAGTGGAGGCCATTGGTTAACCGATTTGATAATGGGCTCATTTCCCATAGCAATCTTTGCATTGGCAATGTGGACAAGTTTATATGCATTTCTAGAAAAAATCTTTACTAAAAAGGAGACTTTACTCATCTTAAAAGAACCTCACACGAAAACTAAAACAAATTCAGGATTATGAAAACAGCATTATTATTTTCCGGTCAAGGTGCTCAATATGTAGGCATGGGAAAAAGTTTATACGATAATTACAAAGAAGTAAGATCCTATTGGGACAGCGCCAATGATATTCTAAGTTTTGATTTAAAATCCATATCCTTCCATGGACCCGAAGAGCAATTAACTGATACAAGTATTTGTCAACCAGCACTTTATGTTCATGGTTTCTCAATTTATAAAATCTTACAAAAGGCAAACAAACTCGAAAATCTCACAGCCGCACTCGGATTAAGTTTAGGAGAATTGACAGCCCTCGCAGTGGCACAAGTCTATGACTTCCAAACAGGTTTACGAATTGTAGCTGAAAGAGGCCGTTTGATGCAAGAAGCCTGCAAAGCTACCGACGGCTCTATGGCGAGTTTGATTGGTGGCACTCAAGAGCTCGTTAAGGAACTCTGCAAAAACTGCGATGTGGACATGGCAAATATCAATTGCCCAGGACAAATTGTAATATCTGGTGAACGTTTCAAAATAGAAGAAGCCTGTAATCAAGCAAAAGAAATGGCATTTAGCAGAGTAATACCTCTAAAAGTTGCAGGAGCCTATCATAGTAGATTGATGAAATCTGCAGCCGATGCCTTTGAAAAATTTCTTGCGAGTATTGAATTCAAAGTTCCACAACTGAAAGTTTTTACAAACACAACAGGCAAGGCAATCGAAGATCCAACTGAAATTAAAAAGGCACTCGTAAAACAAGTAGTATCCTCAGTTTTATGGGAAGATTGTATGGTAAATGCAGCAAAACTAGGTATTGAGGAATTTATTGAATGTGGTCCTGGGAAAGTACTTTCAGGACTAGCTCGTCGAATAAATAAAGATTGGGTAGTGCGCTCCGTGAGTGAGTTTTCTGATTGGGAGAATTTATGAATCTTTTTCTTATACTGAGGTTTTTAACAAAATCCTACTCACACTTTTCAGCAAGATCCGCTTCAATCGCGGGTAATTGTTTTTCTACATGCTTTTGGTAATCACGATACCTCTTCGCACAATCACGAGCTTTATCAGCTGCTCCAATATACCTTTCTAAAAAGGCTGCAGCTTTCGCGCTTTTTGCAATAATAGCCTGACGCACTTGTTTTCGTTTAAGCAGGTCATGCGTTTCATCAGCCGCCTTTATGTCTGCATCATTCGTTGACATTTCATTCTCAACGAATTCCAGTGCTCCATTCAGATAACTATCATCAAAGTCCATGTCGGGATAGCCGTCCCTTATAACACAATTTTGTCTAAGTGATTCTTTGATAGTACAATTTTTTTGAATCTCTTTCCAGGCACTACCATTGAGCTTCATTTCTTTTCCATCTAATTCAGCATATAGAATTTTTACTTTACAAAAATCAAATTCTAGGCGTTCGCGTATTTTCACTATCACTTTGTAAGTAATTTCACCCTTTTTTTCCTTAAAAGTAAATTCTTCTTTAACGACTTCTTCATGAAAAAATGCTCCTTTTTTTAAATCAAAATTATGTTTTTTAAGCCTTATCATTTCCTCTTCGTGCTTTACTACAACTTCAACATATAATGATTCTGGAAACGGTTTCGTCGATCCTCCAAGATCGGTTTACGGGTTGTTTTCGCCGGTTAATTTGAGCTTCTATCAAAGGAATAAAGGCTTCCACCCAGCACTGAAGGGTAGAATGGTCAACTTCAACGC
>JABDAI010000017.1 GCA_013289195.1 Verrucomicrobiota bacterium | reverse complement strand
TCGTCCTTCGCAAGATTATCACTATTCGTTTTTCAACCAGACTAAAGAATGAGGTGATCGCTAGAATGTGGGGCTTTTTGATATTTAAAAACTTTTCTTGATTTAATTCTTATTTTTTAAGACAATCTGTATATGAAAAACCAATACCAGATCACAGTGTTTTTTGATGGGTTATGAAGAGAATACAAAATTTATTAAAAAAATGTTCAAACAAATAAAAACCGATAATAGCGGAAACAATTCTATAAATCCATTCGATAATGATTCTAGAATTCAAACATCTCATGCATCCTCAGCCCGAGCCAATAACGCTCGTCGTCACTATAGTTTTGATCATAATGCTCAACACCTGCTTCGACCGAATTATTGTGTGGCAAGTGTCAATGAAGAAACATCAGTGGGTCAAAAGAAAATTCTTACAAAAGATAATTTCGAATCACTTATCACTGCACTGGCACAGAATGACCCAACTATTGTCGCGTTAACTGTTGAGTTTAGATTAACAGAAAGAGAAATGGACATGCTGTATCGTTCAATTTCAAATAATACGGAATTAGGTTATATATCATGGCAAGAAGTTCCTGGTAGTTCTCATACTTTACGTCAAATAGAAATTAAATTAGTCGGCAATAATAAAAATTATAAATATTATCCCAATGACTATGTTCATGCACTGTTGAGTAAACATGCCTATAAGAATTCTGAACATGGAGGTCTTGTTACTTTGGATCCTCATAACGATACATCTTTGAAAAATTGGCATGTAGAAAAAGTTTACGATGATACCCAAGTCAGTGGCTATTATGGGGCTATTTACATAAATCATAAAACCCATCAGGTTGTTTTAGCCATTAGAGGCACAGAAGAGATAATAGCAAGTCTATTTAGAAGAAATAGTGATTGGCAAACAAATATAGAAGAAATATTAGGTGATCAAATCGTGGTTGGTCAACAAGCTCGCAATTTGCAAGCTACAGCAGAGGCTATAGATATAGCTAAAAACCACAAATATCGATTATCATTTACTGGACATTCTTTAGGCGCATGGCTTGCCGAACTTTGTGGATTTTATAGTCATGCCTATTTTGGATATCCTAATATCAAGGTGGTGACTTTCGATAGTCCTGGAACAGCACCGATGATGGAAAAATTAAAGTCTAATATTGAAAGCACTTATACGCAGGTAGATCTGAGGGATATTGATATTGTCTCCTATTTAGCAAGTCCCAATCCAGCCAATTGCTGTAATAGACATGTAGGTAAGATTTACAGAATAGCGCCAAAAATGGAGTGGACAGGCTGGGTAAATAACACCGCACCTAATTTCGTACAAAACGCTATTGGTAATGATAAAATTCAGGGAATTTTAGCAATCGAAGGACATTCTTTAACGGGGATATTAGAAACATTTGATCCTCAAACAAGCAAGCCCAGAGAATATCGCAGGATGGCTGACTGGCCAAGGATGGAGTATATTGGTGATAAAAGACCGTTTTCCAATAGAGGAATGACAGTAATGGAATATGTGAAGGAATCGATCCGCAATAGTACTGTATCACATATGATTAAGAGAGCCTTAGGTTTTGCCCTCGACAAGATTCCCCAAGATGGGACAGCCATGACTATTATTGGTTTTTTAAAAAGTTATGTAAACGGTGAGATCTATCAGGAACAGTATTGGACGTATTTTAAAAATATTCGTTTCGAAGAAAATGCTGAAGATACCCCGGAAATAAGGACAAAACTGAAGTTTAACAACCAATTTGCACTTATTACTCAAACAAAATATAGAGAAATCGGTGATATATACACCCTTAAACCCATCAAAGGCAGTGTAGATGAGTATTTATACGAGTTATACAAAAATAGAGAAAATTTAGCCCAGCATAAACATATTTCTGAAATCATAAAAAATCAATTAGAAGACCTTCTTTCAACTTTTAGTATTAACCAAATAAGCGATGGTCAATACTGTTTAGTGCCTAATATGGGATACGATGTCGAAAGTATTCGCCAGAGAATGCAACGACTATTACATACCTCGCCGAGAAATATGTTGGATATGTTGCAGAACATAACGGTGCATACAACTAAAAATATTATTAATCTAGGTTTAGATGCAGAAATCGTCATACCGAAATTATCAGAAAATATCCCTTCAGAGGTAGCCTATTATACAGAAATTCATGGGAAAAAGGAAGAATTAGATAGCAAGTTAGCTGAAAGAAACGTCGTAGTCATCAAGGGACTAGCAGGTATGGGTAAAAGTACCTTAGCGGCAAAATATGGATCCGATTGTAAGGAAAAAAATGGATTTCAGGTACTATGGATAAAAGGTATGCAAATAGAAGAATATTTTTTCCAACTTGCCAAAGATTTGAAACTCAAAGTTGAAAAACAAGAATACGAGGGGATTAAAGCTACGGTATATGCATATCTTGAAAGGCTTATTGAAAAACAACAAATTTTACTTATATTTGATAACGTCGAAGAGGAGGAGAAAATAATACCTTACCTTAGGGATCTTCCAAATCGCGCGAAAGTAATCATAACTTCAAAAAATAGTAATTTACTGAGTGGAGTTTATCCGATGGTTGAACTAGAAGGGTTTAATAAAGAAGAAGCAAAATCTTTCATAAAAAAAGCTCTCCCCCATAAAAATGAAGAAAATATTGAAAAATTAATAGCAACAGTAGGATTATTACCATTTAGATTATTTGAAGCAGTAACTTATTTCAAAAAAAATAGTTTAAAAAGTGTAGATGATTTTATAAGAGAGTTTAAGCTGCATCCTGCAACTCAATTGTTATTTAAGGATCTAAATAATGAAGACAGTCGTGAATTATTGAAATATTTAACATACCTTGATACTAATGGAGCTTCCTTAACACTCATTCAGAATATAACGGGAAAAACAGCAGACCAATTACAAGAAGCTGTATGTAGATTACAAGAATTATCGATGATGCAGGTCATTGAAGGTGAAGGAAATAAAAAAATCTTAAAAGTAAAGCATGGGATATTAAAAGATGAAATGAAAAAGTTGCTTCTGGAAGAGGATAGAGCACAAATACCCAAAATACTACAGAAATTGATGCATGAATTAAACAAAGCTTTGCCTAAGAGCTTATTGCATATTGCACAGACTGGTAGCAATTTTCAAAATATCAACATAGAGGAGGTCAGTGAACTTGTAAGTCACGCCAAGGTGTTAGCGAAGGAAGCAAAAGAAGCTAAACTTTCAATTGTTGGAAGAGAACAATTACTGTATAAAATTGGACTTTATCATCATAAAATAGTTCTGAACCATCAAGAGGCAATATATTACTGGGAAGAACTATTAAACTATCAAAGACAAATCTATCAAGGAGACCATGCTATTGTAGCAAGTGCATTAATTCTTGTTGGATTTGGCTATCGAGAATCGCAAGGCGCAGAAAATATTCGAAAAGGATTAAAGTTTTCGGAAGACGGCCTCAGGATGTACCAAAAGCTATTTTCTAGCGATCATCCTGATGTAGCAAGGGCATTAAATATGACGGGACGTGTCTATCTAGCATTTGGAGATGCTGATAAAGCCCTAGAGTATATGAAACAAGCTTGCAGCGCGTATTTAGCTACATCCAATTATGATGCAACAAAAACAATCACCCCAACTATAGAATTACTACAACCAGATTTTAAGAAATATGAGCCCATTAAAAGATTTGAAAATAGATTGATAATTCTATCTCGTGGAGAAATTAGCGATAACTTAATAGCCGTAAAACAAAAAATTCAAAGAATCGATTTAAATGAAATAGTCAAAGCTAGTAGCCAAGCTAAATGGACTGCTATAGATATCTTTGGATGGGATTGGGGAGTAAAAGGTTATTTAAATCAAGATTATCTTAAGGGGCAATTGCAAGAATTGGGCAACAATAAAGAGAACATAGAATCTGCTCAAATGTTGTGTTTTGAATCAATGAATTTGGGAATAATGAAATGCGAAAAGAAACCCTATGAAGTAGTCGAAGCATTTACCCAAGCTAATCCGGTGTTAGTAAAGAAGATTGCTGAACAACATCCAGAGTTTTTTGTCGATGGTTCCATAGTAATGGCTTGTATCAGAGCGATGCCGCATGATAAATCATTTGAAGAACATATTTTAAAGCATGTTAAGTATGTAAATAAAAACATAGAATTAAAACAAAGTAAATTATAACTATTCTATATTTTTCCCAATAGAGTAGGAGAGCCTGGTTTCATGTGTGATTCATAGACATCGTTTCAATTTTCGTAATGCCATTTCTATTTGATAATTAGCTTCTTGTAAATGTTCATTTTGGGGATCATAGGCATCGATTATCTCATCCCAGAAAGGGGTCTTATACGAATTCCCTAAAATAAATGATCTAATTTTTCTTGACAAAATTAGATCATTTATTTTAGGGAATTCGTATAAGACTTTAAAAAATATATTTTATGAAACGATAGAAGAATTAGAATCAGTATTGTGCAGCTTTATTAAATCACTTTCAAATGATACTGTTAAAAGTATTTGCGAAGCACAGTATATGTTCAATTAGCAATGAAAATTGGTATCAGACTAAAAGCGAAGCAATAATCATCAGCAATTTGTCTATGAAATTCACAGAAAATTGAGACAAGATTTGACCGAGTTAAGAATGAGTGGCCTTTGCCCAAATAGACCTTAGAGCGTTTTTGGTTTGATTATCGAGGAACCATGGTAAATCAAGCTTAGCATATTTGTGGACAGTTTTTATAGTCAAATTTATCTGCATTGAAAATGAGGACGGTATTTTAAGAGTACCGTTTGCTTCAATTGAATCAATAGAAAATGTTCTGAGATTTGGGAGTGAATTTGGTAATTCAAAAGTAGTATTTTCGTAAATGGATCCAATCGAAAGTGTTACCAGCCTTTGAAGGGAGTTGAACAATTTAAAAGAGGGGCTATGGGAAACAACTCTTGTTTCAGTAGACTGCATTCCTTCGGTCATGCCAACATTTTTGATTTCAGTAAAGCTATAGCCAGTAACTTTAATAGAGAGATTCTCAAGATTATTTAGTGAATTTGACAATATTAAAGAGAGATTCTTTATATCATTAAGAGCCAATGTCTTGAGGCTGTTGAGTGAATCTGACAATTCGAAAGTGCTGTTGAGCTCTATATCTTCTATAGAAAATGTTTCGAGATTATTTAATAAATTTGACCATTTAAGAGCCGCACTGAAACCATTTGCTCTAACCAACTGAATAAAAAGTGCTTTGAGATTATTTAAAGAATTTGACCAATCAGCGGTGTGGGGTATAGTTTCGATGGAAAGTGTTTTGAGGTTATTTAATGAATTGGACCACTCCGAAGCGTTAAAGCCCTGCTTGAGAATCAGTGTTTCAAGTTGGTTGAATGAATTGGACCATTTCAAAGTATCTAAACCACAAAATTTTTCAATAGAAAGTGTTGTGATTTTATTAAATGAGTTAAATACTGCAAAAGTAACATCTAGGCCAATGGCTTTAATAAAAAGTGTTTCGAGAGTATTCAATGAGTCTGAGAATTCGAGAATGGTATAGTCGCAAATTCCATCAAGAGATAGTGAAGTTAAGGCATGAAAAGAGTCTATGAAATTGAGATTAGGTTTTTTCTGAATTGACGTAACTCCTACCTTATGAATTACCTTAGGCATGAATTCATCTGGTTCTTGAAAATTGACACGATCTATCGTCAGTAATGTGAGATTTGGTAGAGAGTTTGGCAGTTTAAGCTTAGAGCTATCCCAAGTATGAGTAATATTCAGACTTGCTAGATTATCGAGTAAACCTGGTAAAATAAGAATATTATCTTCAGAAATAGACCCAAGAGTGAGACTTTTTAAACCATTAAGTGTCTGTGGTAGTGTAATACGACTAGAATCAATGTATTGAATAGTGAGTTGTTCAAGAGAATCGAGCACTTTTGGCAATTTAAAAGTAACGTAACAATCTTTTTCCAAATGATGTCTCATTTGCCCAATGGTAAGATTTTTGAGGTCTTTAAATGCATCTGGTAATGCTATAATAACATTATTTCCAATTTTTTTTATAATGAGGGTCGTGAGTTTATTAAGTGTGTCAGGTAAGGAGAAATTAGTATTATTGCCAAGTTCTCGTATAGAGAGCTTCCGAAGATTGCTTAGGGAGCTAAGCAAATTAAAATCAGTATTATTCTCGAGGCATGCTTCTATGGAAAGTTTCCTAAGATTCTTCAATGCGTTAGGTAAGGTGAAATTTTCTTTACATTCATGAAACTGATTCTGAACGGAATTTAACTTGAGATAGGCGCCAATTTCAATATTTTTGATGGAGAGACTCATTGAACTTGATGAGAGCAAAATATCATGATGTCCAATGATTAATGTTGGGAGTTGGTCATGCAAATCGGGTATTTCGAAAGCATAATTTGCAGCTATAGTGCCTAATTTAAGCTTTGTTAGATTAGTAAATAAATGTAAATTTTGTGAAATCGAGGTTAGTAGTGTACTGATAGGACCATTAGTCTCGTTACCAATTGTAATTTGTTCAAAATCTAGTTCTTTGATCATATTAAAAAACTCCTTATTTGAATAATTTGCAAGAGATCTCTGTAGTAAATTTATTTCGTTAAGATTTTCAATAGTTAAAATTAAACTAACTTGATTTTTGAAAATAGAATTAAATATTTCTGAAAAATGTGATCGTTCCTTCAACGGAATCGTTAAGCATATTGGCATATTGCTCTCTTGGGCAAAATCGAATTTCTCTCGTACTTTCGGCTGAACCGATGGATAAATGTGAGAGCGTCGAAATGAGATAAATGCTTTATTTGCTAGGAGAGAGGGCTCATTTTTTATTGGTTTGATGGAATCTAATAAACTTTTTTTTGAAACTAATCGGAACTTAAGAATAGTTTTTAAGCTACAATTAAATAGGATATGAGTAACTATATTTGGCCAAACAGAGTATAAGCGCTTAAAAAAAGACTGATTAATATTGTGATACGATATATCTTGTCTGGCATCCGTTGCGCGTGGAGCATCGCTCTGTTGAGTAATGATTTCTTGAGAGTTTGACAAAGAGGTTTGGTTACGCTTTGGAAGAGGTGGAGGGAGAGCTACATGACGTTCCATAATTATTTTTTTCAAAAGATTTTAAAGAAGTGAACGTATGAAGTCAAGAGCTTCTGATGAGTCTGAAAATTAAAATATTTGGTTGTATCAATAATGTTTATATGATATTAATTTCAGCACGTTAAAAATAACAACATATGCAACTAACTGATAATCCCACGACGACCATAGCACCCATCAAGTCTGTTCCATTACCAGTCAGCACGCAAGATATAACGAATCAAGGTTCACATTCTCCGCGTGCATTAAAAGCAGTTTCACCAGAACTGCAGCCTTCTCTCACGCAGAATTTATGGATTCGTGAGGCAGTTCAGCCCCTATTCTATCAATTGCATATTCGATACATAGATATCATTTCTAATATTTTGTTTAATAGTGACCTGGAGCTTATCCTGAGACTTCGATTAGTTTCAAAAGCCTGTTGGTTTGCTTCCATAAAAAATATAGATATTGGATGTAATCCTTTAACTGATAAAGCAGCTATTTCTTTTCAACATTCTCAACTGCATCCATCCACCAATCAAACAATAAAAGAAAAATATTCTTTTGCCACTGATAATAAAACAGAAATAAAAGTCTTTATAACTATTGCTGATTTACTTAATCCGTCATCAACACTCAATTCCTTCTCAGAAGATAAACTAAAGCTTGTTCTTCAAATTGCGAGTCATGCTGAATTAAATCAAACACAGCAATTATTTGAAAATCAACCCGGTACTAAGTTTATTAATAAAATTAAAGAACTTGATTTCAAATTACTTGACATTAAAAATAATCTTAGTGCTCCCATTAATCTATTATTTAATACTATTACGCAAAATCTGAAATTTTTCTCAAGTTTTACAAGTTTGAGTATTGGAAATATTGAGGCTATTGCTTTTAATCCATCAGATTCCCTTAATAATCTTACAAATCTAACTATTTGGTCTGTTACAGCTCCTTGTACCCTCAATTTGCCAGATTCATTTAATAATCTCAAAAATTTCACGATTGGATGTGTTGAAAAAGGTGCAATGCTTATGTTGCCAAATTCTGCAAAAAATCTCATAAAGCTTCATATTGGAAAAATTGAAGCAAACGGCACATTTACTTTGCCAGCTGCACTTGATAATCTTACAGATTTCTCAATTGGAAGTACATGGAGTAGTACTGCTACTGTCAATTTACCAGCCTCGCTTGATAATCTAATAAATCTTTCTATTGAATGTGTTGAGGATAATACTATACTTAATCTTCCTAATGCGGATAATGTTACAAACCTCTCTATCAAGGAAGTTAAAAGTAATAGTACTCTCAATTTATCAAATTCACTTAAAAATTTAAGAGATTTTACTATATTGACCATTAGTACTGATTGTAATCTTAATTTACCAGCTCTTACAAACTTTTCTATCTTATGTTTTGAAAAACCAGTTCAACCAGATTCTGACTGGACAAGCATCTTTACGGAGACAAAAACGAAAGCCTTTAATTTTTCAGTTGCACTTACTGGGCCTACTAAGAACCTTTTTATTGATGATATCGATCATATCCAGTTGATTCTACCAGACGAATTTAATAGCCTAGAAACACTGACTATTGGAAATATTTCTCTTTCTTCTAGTCAGTGCTTTGGATCGCCGAAAACGCTTGATAAGCTCAAAAGCCTTGTTATTGGTAATATAGATATATCTTTTAAGGGGCGATTTTGGTTACCAGATTCACTTGCTAGTTTAGAAATACTGAATATTGGAAATGTTTCTCTTTCTTCTACGCACTACTTACTTGGATTCCCGAAAACGCTAAATAAGCTTAAAAGTCTTGTTATTGGTAATATAGATGTATCTTCTGATGGGCATTTTTGGTTACCAGATTCACTCGATAGCTTAGAAAGACTGACTATTGGAAACGTTAATTTTAAGGGTGATGGCTTCAAATTGCCGAAAGCTCTTAATAAGCTCAAAAGTCTTCTTATTGGGGATATTTTTTATAGCACTCGAGGGGATTATAAAAGCATATCATTTATTTTATCAAATTCGCTAAATAGCCTAGAAACACTGAGTATTGGGAATATCAATCTTACTTTTGGGCGCATTCAATTACCACAAGCGCTTGATAAGCTCAAAAGCCTTATTATTGGAAATATTTTTGATAACAAGCAATCGAATTGTAAATATGCATCATTTATTTTACCAAATTCACTTAATAGTCTTGAAACACTGACTATTGGAAATGTCCATCATGGTTATAGCTGCATTATATTACCACAAGCGCTTGATAAGCTCAAAAGCCTTATTATTGGGGATGTTTATGCCAATAGTTTTGTACTACCAGATTCACTTGACAGTCTTGAAACATTGACTCTTGGAAATATTGATTTTGAAGAAGATCATTATAATGGTCTACATGGACCTTATGTAAGGGAATTCAAATTCCCAAAAACTCTTAATAAGCTCAAAAGCCTTATTATCGGGGACATTAGGGGTTTACGAATAATGGATGAGATACAACCTAAGATACTGCCTAGATTATATCGCGATATAATACTGCCTGAAGTACTGGATAATCTTACTAAGCTATCTTTAGGATATATATCTGAAAGTTGTAAGGTAAAATGGCCGCATTCACTCAGTAATCTCATAGATCTTACTTTGAATGGGTGTCACGCTAACTTGAAAATAGTCAAACAATTTTCTGTACAAACTGTTTCTTACGATCCAAGTCAATATCAAGATGAAGGGTTCTTTTCTCAAAAGGGTTCACGAGAAAAAGCTAGGATTAACGCAATTAATTCGTATAATCAAAGAATTTTGCAACCAATTAACGAATTAATTAATGTCGTAGCAACCGCAAATCATCCTGCTAAAGCGGCTGACCTCGATAAATCTTCAGAAAACTGTTTCCTTCAGTAATTTCAATAAGTTTTCAAATAACATTAAAAAATAAGGAATTTGATCTATAGAGACTTTGAAAATTCTTATTTAAGTGTATTTCATAAAGTTTAAAATGGGCTTTGGCATAACATAATTTCCAGTTTTTTGGAGGAGTTAAAGCATTAATTCTTGATAGATGGAAATAGAAATTCATATAAGCGCAGAAAAATTTATAAAGTTACATTCCGGTTGTCTTGATTAATCTAAGTGGGTTTACGAACACCGGTAATATCATCTAATACCAATTCCCGAAAATAAATAATCTAATAATTAATACTGCAGACACTCTGAAGTGTCTCTTTCGAGAAGTTTTTAATAAAACCACAACCACTTTTTTTAAATCGTCAATTGTTTCATATATTTTATTTTTCAGGATATTCGATTTCATATATTGCCATAATCTTTCTACTGGATTTAGTTCTGGGCTGTATGCTGGCAAATATACTATATGCATATTGTCTGCCACTTTCAGATCCTTCGATTTATGCCAACCAGCTCAATCCATAATTATTATCGCTTCTTTTTTTAAGCTTTTCGACATTTCTTCCAGGAATACATTCATGCAAGCCGTGTTTACATTTGGTATCATTAGCGTAAAATCCTCTCCCGTTATTGGATTAACTGCACTATAAACATAAAAATTTTCGAATCCAAGCTTAACTGCCACTTCTGTTCTTTCTCCTTTTTTAAACCATCCGTGTCCTATCTTTGAATGCGTTCCAAATCTAGATTCATCGAAAAAATATATGTCTTGGTCTTTTTCAGCATTTATTATCGTTTTGAATTTTTTTTAAACTCCGCCTTTTGTTCCGATTTTTGTTTATAGTGTTTAGGACGAGGGGTGATATATGAAAAATCCAACTTCATTAGTACCCTATGCACTGCTGATTTGCTACTTTTAATGCCATACTCTTTTTCTAGCTTTTTAAGGATTTTTTTTATAGTCAGGCTGCTATCTTTTTCTATCCATTTTTGCATTGCATTTAAATGCTCCTCCTTAAGCTTACTTTTTCTGCCTCTGCCAGGGTTATACTCTAAGCTGGCCTTATTTTCCTTTTTAAATTTTTTTACCCATGATCTTAAAGTAGTTGTAGTAATATTAAAAATTTTTGCAGTTATTGCTACACCATGTTCTTTTGCTGCAATGATGGCTCTAAGTCTTATTGCTATTCTATTTTCTTTGCTAATTTGCTTCAAGGCATTTACAGCGTCTTGGTAAATTTCTTCTGTTATTAATTGCGGTGCTAGACCCATAATTTTTCTTATTGTTAATGATTGATTAATAATAAAACGTATCAAATCGGTTAATTTTGTCAAGAAAAATTAGATCATTTATTTTAGGGAATTGGTATTATTCGTTGACTCATAAATTATGACACCGATATATTTCATTTTTCAATCATTTGCTCATTTACTTTATAAGCTTCATTCAAATTCAGTATTTTTTTAAGCGCATCAGCTAATCGCTTACTTAATTTAATAGGATTAAGATTTTTGCGCTCATTACGCAATTTTTCTTTACTAGATTCACTTATATCATTGCAGTTCAGTAGCCGCTCACATGGTGTTTTTGGTATATCATGTTGTTTTTTCATTTTTGCTCCATTTCGTTCTTTTTTTACTAACTTGGTATTTGGTAAGAAAAAGTTATTTAAGGGTCCCCAGATATTTTCGTATATATCGTTAATTATTGCACATAATTCTACCTTACATAAACGATCGTATCCTAATAGCCGGCGTACATGACTCCAATTTTTTTGTTCCACATGGGCATTATCATCTTTATGATATGGCCTAGATCGAGTAAATCCAATCGGCTTAGTTCGATTTAAAAGGTAGTACATTAAAGGTCGGTTCAAAAACTCGGATCCATTATCACAATCGAATCCTAATATTTCAAAAGGCAGTTGATGTTCAACCCTTTGAGTTGCTTTTACAACCCCCGCCGCATCTTTCGTCCATATAGCTTGATTTGATGTCCATCCGCTATAAATGTCTGTATAAGTCACTGTCCATACGAAATTCCCCTCCAAGGATGTACCACAATGTGCAACTGTGTCAGCCTCTATATATCCGGGTCGTGTAATATCCCAGTTTTCAAATCTTTGTCTTTAAAAGACTTCCAGGTCTTGTCGTGCATCGGCCTCGTTTGTTTTTTGACTTATTATCAGCCAAAAGACGATCGATTTGCGCAGCACTTACATTCAAAAACTGATTTTCTACACGAATACTTATTGAATTTTCTTCTTTATAATGAGGTAGCCAAAGAGGCATAATCGATTTCATTCGTTTACCGCAGGGTTGCTGGGCAGCTTCCCATATCGACTCAAGAACTTGAATAACTTCAGACCCATATACAGAGGGACGTCCTCGTCGTCGACCGACAGGCTTATTGATATTATCCTTTCCATTTAGTAATTTTATGGCATATTTACGATCACACTGCCATTGCTCACAAAACTCATTTAGCATTACGGAACGTCCTCGACGACCCCGTTCTTGATAACGATGCCTCAAACGCGGCAACATCTCTTTTTTTATTAGTTGACTCATGCACATTCCTTTTTGTTTTCGGTGTCATAATTAATGAGTCAACGACTTTGTTATTTTACCTTTTTTTCGTTTTTTGGGTGTCTTTTTTTATGAGTCAACTCGCTACCGAAACATTTAAATCTTGAGATTTAAAATTTTAAATGCCATCATTTTTGATAAGATTTAATTAATTTTGATAAAAAATTACAATGAATACTAACTCTGTTGAACCAAAAATACGCATAATTCCTTTCTCTAAAAGTAACCAAGGGTTCGATTTGGATGGCTCAAGTGGAGGAGCCGCTTATTATAAAAAATTAGAATATTTTCAGATAAGTAGACAACAAAATCTTTACGAACGAGCGATAGAAACGGAAACAGAACCTTCGTCAGAAGAACCAGAATTGACGCGCAGAGAAATAGAAACAAAACTGCTTTCCATGCAGAAATATAAAAAAGATCAAAGTACTATGACCGTCGAGGATTTGCTATTTCTATTAAAATTAAACAAAAGAGATATTGATGAAATTATACCCTTAAACAGCATAATCACGATAGAAATTAACCATAACGATGAGATGCAGAAGTTGCAAATAGCGTTATTTGCTAATCCTAATACTCGATTTTTAAAACAAATTCAGGAATTAAATTTTAAAAATCTCGATATTAATAATGAGACAAGTCGGATAATTAGCCTATTACTCACTAACATTATTCAAAATTCTCATATTCTTTCTCAACTTAAAAATTTAACTTTTGGCAATATTCAGCAAAGCACTGCTTTTACGTTGCCAGAAGGATTAAATAATATTCTTCACTGTTCTATCGGCAATATACGTCATCAAGCCACCTTCACTTTGCCGCAGTCTTATAAAAATCTTCTAAGCCTTTCAATTGGAAATGTGCAAGGTAAAGTCATTTTACCAGATACTTTAAACAATCTTAAATATTTTACTTTTGGGAGAATTGATTCTTCGGCTACTCGCAAATTTTTAAGCTCTTACAAGTCTCGCTTAGATTTAAGCAAAGAAAATGCACCAACTTCTTATACTCGACATATTGAGCATGCTACAACAGACTTAAAAAATCCATTAGTGAGGATTATATCAAAGGAGGATGAACATTCTGAATCTAACTTCGCTATGGTCGTTAAAAGTCCGCAAATGCCTCGTGTATACTTAGTAGAGGAAAAAGAAGAGGGAATCAAAAAGATAGAAAAACATGAATCCCACGAAGCAAGCCCAAAACATCTTTTACGAATAGATGAAAATCCAGTCGAAGATCCAGAGGAAGATACAAACTTAAGAAAAATTTTTCTTCCCATTCGACAAATGCTTGAATCTAAAAAAACAAGCTTATCAATGTACTCAGTCGCTACAGGCGAAGATACACCAAAGCT
Source organism: Verrucomicrobiota bacterium (assembly GCA_013289195.1). Next base: position 12,070 of record JABDAI010000017.1, on the reverse strand, counting down.
TTCTCGGCGAAATACAAATGCAGGTACAAGTTTAAGTAAAATTTTTTTTGACACGCAAGTAGATACGGACGGGGATACAAGCATCACACCACATCAATCTTTAATTACTTTTCGTCGAAAATCCGCTCCATTCCGTCTACAAGAAGCAATAGTGAGTGATAGGCAACGAAAAAAAAAGTTTTTTGAATTTCTTGAAAGCATAAACCGAAAGCATTCGGATACAACGAAAGATAGCGCAGACAAAAGCTTGAATAAAAGGAGAGTTTTAAGTGGTCTGAGTCAATCCAATCCAAATATAGCAATAAGTATTACGTCAAGAAAAGGAAAGATTTCTGAGTCATCTGCAGTTTTCTTAAGTCATTCTCTGCAGGAATTGGCAAACTCATCTATGTATTTAGAAGATACAAGCAAAGACTCAAACGATTATTCACCTTTTGAAACATTTTTTGATTATCGACGAATAAAAACACTTGAACCTCCATTAGCAAAGCCCTTTTGGCTTTCAGATAATAAAAGCGAAGATTCAAGCTTTAAAGCAATTGATCGTCTCCGACGACGTACAACCTTTGACTCGCAAAGGGAAAATCTCGATGGTGGAAAATGCAAAAAAGACCCTATCATCGTATCTGTTAAGGAGTTTTGTGATGTGGAAGCTTTAAGTAAATCAGGCAAAGCTGAAAATAGTTTTATTAAATTAAAATTTAATCATAAGGATGATTTTGCCAAATTTCAAAGAATACTAATCACAGAAGAAAAAATAAAGGGTTTGAATCAAATCAAAAAGATAATTTTACCTGATATTAATTCTGATCTTATAGACTCGACCAACAAATTATTAATTACTATTGGCCAAAATCTCAATTGTTTCACTCAATTAACAGAACTTCATATTAAAAACATTCAACAAAGAGTTATTTTTACCTTACCCGAAGAGTTAAATCAACTATCTTGTTTTTCAGTAGGTAATATTGGCTATGATGCTTCATTAATTATACCACCAATATCATTTCAAGGACTCAAAAAGCTTTTATTTGGCAATATCCATGGTTCAGTGACATTACCACCCTCTTTCCACAATCTAAAAAAGCTTACTTATGGAAGAGTTGATTCTCATAGTTTACTGAAACAATTAAAATCCCTGAAGGAAAATATGGATGGATTAGATGATCCCAATCTTCAAAGTCTAAGCAACTTCGTGAGTCACGAGCGCATTGTGAATATGAATACACCTTATGTTTCAATAAATCCTAGTCGATCTCAAATCACCCAACTATCTAAAACAAAAATGTCTAACCGATCTCGTCTAACTCCAAGTGGTAAAAATTTATTATTTACTCTCTTTGACAGTACTAATGTCGTTTTTGAAAATATCAATCAAATTAGAGACTTACAAAGAATCTTGGAAGCTAAACCAAATACAAAACAATTTGATAAAATAAAAGAATTAAATTTTAAAAATATAAAAATTAATGATGAGACGAGCGTAGTAATTAATTCATTATTAAAGTCCATTTTTGAAAATCAAAAACCAGAATTTTCACCTCTCTGTATTACTTTTGGAGATGTTGACAGTGATGTGGCATTTGATTTACCTGATGTATTTTCGAATTTAGAACAACTACATGTTGGAAATCTTTTGCTCAATGCGACTCTTAAATTACCCGATTCACTATGTCGTCTTAAAAAGCTTTCCTTTGGCAACATTTACCGTGAAGCCAAAATCGAATTCCCATCTTCATTGAATGATCTTTTAGACCTTTCCATTGGAACCATGATGAATAGTAGTACATTTATAGAATTACCAAATAGTTTAACTAATCTCAGGAATTTGACCCTCGGAGATTTCTATCCAAATACTCACGTTGATTTACCAAATACACTCTTGAATCTAGATAATCTAACCATTGGCGATATGGCTTATAACATTGAAATCAATATTCCAACCACACATCATAAATTTAGGGCATTGACTCTTGGAAATGTTGGTAATGATATCACTTTTACCTTCCCTAAGTTCTTAAAAGAATTTCTAGAGATTACTTTTAAAGAAAATATTGGTGGTGAAATCTTTTTTAATCTACCATCTTCCTTAAGTCCACCAAAGCTAAATAATATCGATTTAAATTTGACCCTATTGTCATCGAATGAGACTTTCAATAAATACTTCTTAAAATCCCAAGAAGAAGATTCAGAGTATTCTTCTTCTGATTAAAGTATTGAAAAAAAATTTGAAATCTAAAATTAAGTAAAAAATGTCAGCAGTTAAAGTTCATTCTCATCAACAAGATATACCAACATGTCTTTTGCCAGGTGGTACAGGATTTACACATTCAAATTCCAATTCTCCTAGAACATACAGTGACACTAATTTTTCACCTACAGAAGAGTATAACAAAACTCAAGCTCTTTTTGATCGGTCAATTTCGAGCATAAAAATAAATGAAAAACCAGAGAACAAAACTTTTAGTGTCCGAGAATTAATAGTTGGAAACGGTGATTTAGATGAAAAAATTCAAAAATCTCCAGATCAAATAATAATCACTTTGGTAGTCAAAACAATTCAGGAAATCAATAGTTTAATTGAAGTGCTAGATCAAAAATCTAATCCATTATTTCCTTTATTGCAACTTAGAATTCAACATATAAAAATTTTGAACTGCGAAAATTTATCGGGTGCCAATTCGATTAATCAATTATTAACTGCAATTGCACATCAATTGGTTTATTTTAAATCTCTAGAAAATCTTATCATTGGAGATCTTAATATTAGAAATAGTCTTAAAATTGAAGATAAATTATCTAATCTTATAAATCTCAAAATTGGCAATATTAAAGACCAATCTGACTGCGAATTAGAAGTCAGGAATTTTCGTAATTTAAAGGACCTTTCTATTGCTAGTATTTCTAAAGAGGCTAGATTTAGTTTATCCTGTAAATTTAAACATCTCACCAATATTCAAATTAAAAGTCTTCATTTTAACTTAAAGCGTAAAAGAGAAGAATTATTCACGAGACTCACTATCGAAAAGATTGGACCTTCCTGCGAGGTTATCTTCCTTGGAAAATTACCTAATTTCAGATTCCTGACTATAAAAAATATGGATGCTACTGCTACTTTTAAATTACTAGGAGAATGTCCGCTTGAATCCCTTTGCCTTGAAAATATTCATGGGAATAAGTTCATATTACCTGCCATTCTCGATAAACTTCAAACGCTCTCTATAAAAAATGCTCATTCGAATATTATTACTCAATTGTCCTCCCTGCTCAATAATCTAAATGTTTTGACCATTAATGATTTTCATTTTCAATCGACGTCAGTGTATGGCATCACCATATTTAATATCGAAAAAAGTTATGACAAATTAATTTCGGAATTTTTAGCAAATATAAATAAAAGAAAAATAGAACATCAGGCCCCCTCACTCTTAGGTGTACCTAGTAGTACAATTCAATCCATCTTTTATACACAAGATTATTTAGCAACTCTTAAGACCCTCATCGATATACCTCTACTTTGGCAAAATCAAACGCCTACAAGCATAGCTGCTTTAAATAAAATAATAATAGTTGGTAACCTAAAAAATCTAGAACGTCACGATTCACGATTAGATCCAAATGGATTTGGTCAGGAAATCTTTGAAGCTCTTAGTCAAGAGCCTGATCCTGAGAATCAAAATTTTCTACGATATAAATCTCCTGACGGTAAAGAACTTCCTATAGCTGATATATTTTATCGAGATTTGGATCGACAAATCATAGCTTTAGGAGGTAAACCTTATTGGAATGATCAAAATGATCAAAATGATCCCCTTTTAAGCAGCACAGAACTAGATTTACCAACAACACCTGAATGGAAAAAAAAGAAAATTGAAGAGTTAAGAAGTGATTGTGGATATATTGAAAATGGTGATCCAGAAACGAATCAAAAAGCGATGAAAATTCTTGAGTCAAGGCTTACCAAGATGTTACATGAATGGAAAGAAAGACGTATTCAAGAACTCTTAGAATTTTGTGGTTATGTCGAAGGTGGAAATGATGAACAAAATAAAAAGGCTGAACAAAAAGCATACATGGTTTCATGTGATTGCAATCAAAATATAGGGTTTTCGACATTTAATACAAGTTACACAAGTGCGCATACTCCATTTATTTTAAGCAACAAAAATAAATTCATGCTGTTCGATAGCACCTATAGCCTAACATTAAATTTAACTAAAAACGAAAATAATGACATATTTCTTACTACTACCTTGCAAACAAATAATCTACTTAAGCTTCAAGAATTCAGATCAGATGTAATCGAAATCCAAACAAGAAACACTTACCCCGATATTCCAAATATGGTTGATATAAAATTGGGCATCATGATAACTAATGATGGTGAATGGAGGCGATATGATAATGGTTTTGTCAAATTTATGTTTATTTTGGAAGAAGATGATAAGAAGATTAATGAAAAACTAAACAGCAACCCAATGAAGTCTTTAAAAAAAACTACCATAAAAGCAGAACCTAAAAAGCTGAGTTTGGCGTATCGGGAGCAATGGAACGGTAAAAGCACTTAAGGCCGAAATGCAAAGTGATAGATGTTAAGTCAGGAAGGAACGCATCCAGATCGAGATGCACAGTTTAATTTTATAAATAAAAAAGCAAAAATTTAACAAAACCTAGACATAAGCTTTATTGTAAACTGCTGATAATTAGAAGATTGCAGGAATTTCCATTCCAATTTTTTATTCTTCAATAAGAGTTGAAGGAAAAATATTTGCAAAAATGTCAGAAAAATCGTATAGTTTTTCTGATAGAACAATCAGAAAATAATTAAAGTAATGAATAAGATTCTTATGAGAATAGTTCCGTCTTCACTTCAAAGGATTTTTTAGATCTTGGATCACGAGATGCTGTCGACCAAGCACTTTCACGACTTTGCGCAAAAGGCAAAATTAGAAGACTTGCTAGAGGTATATATGATTATCCTAAGAATCATGTCAAATTGGGCTTTGAAGTCTTGATTCTTTAAATGTAGTTCAAGCTATAATGAAAATAAAAATACCAAAAAGCCAACGAGCTGATCCTGTCCTAAAATGACAAAATATATCATTTTTAGGACAGGATCAGTATAATTATACTTAACCCTTTCAAGTCCTATGAGGCGCTAGTGGTTCAAGTTTAAATGCAAATTAATTGACTTGTTGAGATATTCAAAGAGAATTGATGTATATATGGAGTTTCCTATAGGCATAGATGATTTTCAGAAGGTAAGAAAAGGCGGTTATTCGTTTGTTGATAAAAGCTTGTTTATTAAAGAAATCATGCAAAATGGAGCTGAAGTTCTATTAATTACACGGCCCAGGCGGTTTGGAAAGACGCTTAATTTATCGATGCTATATTATTTTTTAAGCAATAATTATTTTGGCAATGAGAATTTATTTGAAGGATTAGGAATTACAAAAGACGAAGAGTTTTGTAACACACATCAGCATCAATATCCTGCTATATTTATTACGTTTAAAGATGTTAAGGAGCCTAATTTTCAAGAAGCTTCTGAGCGAATAGAGGGGTTAATAAAAGAATTATATATAGAGCATCGTTACTTACTTGAAGGCGATGTATTGTATCCAGAAGAAAAAGTAACCTACATGGCTTTGCTTAATAAGGCGGGGAGTTTAGATGATTTAAAGAGTTCGATCAAATTATTATCATCGTATTTAGAAAGAAAATTTGAGAAAAAGCCGATTATTTTAATCGATGAATATGATACTCCTATTCAAGAAGCGTATTTAAAGGAATATTATTCCGATATGGTTAGTTTAATGAGGGGTCTTTTTGGTTCAGCACTTAAGGGTAATAAGAGTTTGGAAAAAGCTATTATAACGGGTATTACGCGAGTTGCTCAAGAAAGCTTATTTTCGGGATTAAATAATTTTCGTGTTTATTCTGTGTTACAAAAAAAATATGGGCAATATTTTGGATTTAGTGAAAAAGAGGTCTTGAAATTAATTAGCGATAGCGAGCAAACAATTTCGATAGAGCCGATAAAAGAATGGTATAATGGTTATCAGATAGGTCAGTATACGCTTTATAATCCTTGGTCAATTATTAATTGTTTAACTGATAAGGGCGAATTAAAACCTTATTGGCGCAATACATCGAGTAACGATTTAATAAAAAAATTATTGGATAATGCGGATACTTCAATTAAGACGCAGTTTGAGCAATTATTACAAGGGCTAATAGTTGAGCGACCTATATCAGAAAATCTAGTATTTCCTGATATAGAAAAGCGAGAGGAGGCATTATGGAGTTTGTTATTGTATGCGGGGTATCTTAAAGTTTTATCCTCAAGGGTTTCTGGCTTTGAAACATTGGCGCAGTTGGCAATACCGAACAAAGAAGTGAGTTCGGTGTATGAAGGAATAATAGCGCAATGGTTTTCGCAAGGAATGACATTAGATAGCTACAAGCGCTTTGTAAGAAGCTTGATGGACGGAAACGTAGTAGAATTTAAAAAGGAACTCTCGGACTATATAATGGGAACGGTAAGCTACTTTGATTTAGGAAAAAATAGACCTGAGGAAGTATTTCATATGTTTTTAGTAGGTTTGGTGATGGGGTTCAAAGATGATTATATTATTCAATCCAATAGAGAAAGCGGATTAGGACGAGTCGATGTAATGTTTATACCTAAAGATAAAAAAAGAAGAGGAATATTGCTGGAATTTAAAACAAGTGCTACGATTGAGCTTCTTTTAGAAAAAGCACAAGAAGCCTTGAAGCAAATTAAAGACCGAAAGTATAAAGAAACTTTTAAGCAGCACAATATTAGCTCTGTGTTGGCCATAGGATTGGCTTTCTGTGGCAAACAAATGGAATTGGTGCATGAAAATATTTCTATATGTGGGGCCGATACTTGAACGCAGTCGAAAAATACCGAACAAATCCTCATCAAAACAATAAAACCTAGACATAAGGTTTCTTGTAAGCTGTTTACGGATAGAGACTTACGAGGAAATCGACAGATAGAGAAATGCTATTTTTTCATAAAGAGGCTTTATGAACTTTCATTAAAAACATCAGATTATCTCTGCCCAGAACAATAGATATTCCCGATCGGTAGTATCTATTGTGTTTTTGGTTGATTGTTTCTAAAAATTCCCGTACGGTAATATCATGAAAATTGAAGGATATTCTTTTGTAAAAATCGGTGCCTTTATCAAGGCAAGAAGGCGACAATTAAAAGTAACTCAAAAAGATTTAGCGATGACCTCTAATACAGGATTGCGTTTCATTAGTGACATAGAAAAAGGTAAGCCCACTTGCCAGATAGGGAAAATTCTTACCGTCCTTCAAACTTTAGGCATTAAAATCGAACTCTCTGTGTCTGATGCAAAATAAAGAATTAGATAGCCCATCGAAGATCATTAAAAAGTTAGAAGTTTTTCTTCACCGAAATATTGTTGGTGAACTTCTCCAAGATGTTTCTGGAAGGATATATTTCGAGTATTCAAAAGAATATTTATCTCATTCTGATGCTGTTTCAATTTCGCACTCATTACCCTTAATGTCAGAAACTTTTTCTCCTGCTCAATGCGTAGGTTTTTTTTCTGGCATTCTTCCTGAAGATGAGAAAAGGAAGATTATTGCAAAGAATTTAGGGATTAGTGCTAAAAATGATTTTAAATTACTGGAGCTCATAGGAGGAGAATGCGCTGGCGCAATTAGTTTTTTACCTGCAGGGAGTGTACGAAAGGATTTAGATTATGATTATCATAAGATAGATAAAAGTGATTTGAAAGACATTTTATTAGAACTTCCAAAGAGGCCTTTACTGGCAGGAAACAAAGCCATAAGACTTTCATTAGCAGGAGCACAAGATAAACTACCGGTGATGATTCAAAATGAAGAAATATTCTTGCCATTAGGAGGAGCTCCCAGCAGTCATATTTTAAAACCTGCGATAGACCGTTTTAAAGATATTGTCATGAATGAAGCTTTTTGCATGAAGCTTGCGGCGGCTGTTGGCATATCATCTGCAGAAGTAGCAACCGACAAAGTAGATAAAGTAGATTATTTAATAATTAAGCGATATGATCGGAATTTAGGAGACAATGGTAAATTACAAAGATTGCACCAGGAAGATTTTTGTCAGGCCTTAAATATCTCTCCTCTATTGAAGTATCAAAGTGAAGGAGGTCCTAGTCTTGAATTATGTTTTAATTTGATCAGAGAAGTATCATCAATGCCAGTTGTAGATCTTAAAAAGTTACTTCAAGCTGTAATTTTTAATTTCCTTGTAGGCAATAACGATGCTCATGGCAAAAACTTTTCATTTATATATGATGGAGATCACCGAGTGCTAGCTCCTATGTATGATCTTGTATGCACTGCATATTATCCGGAACTTTCAAAAAAAATGGCAATGAAAATTGGTGGTAAAAATTTGTTTGAGGATGTATATCCTAGGCATTTTGAAAAACTATCCGAGCAAGCAGGCCTTGGAAAGAAGCTCGTCTTTGAGCAATTACTCGAAATTGCTTCCAGATTAACTTCAGAAATCCAATTGATGAAACACGACGATCCGATTGCGTCGAAAATAAGTGAAATTATAATCGATCGTTGTAATGAAACAATGAGGAGATGTAGTTGATTTAAATTCGATTAACTACTGAACAAAACCCCACTAAAACACTAAAAACTAGACATAACAAATCTTGTAAGCTATTGATCATTAATATATTATATATTTTATTGGCAATACAGTCTTAACAAAAATTGACGGGTAAAACTCCTGAACGTTATTCATGAAAAAATTTGTGCAAGAAAGTCCGATTTTTAAGAAAATTTTCGATGTTGCCAAATTGCAAAGTGGCTATTTTACATCAAAACAAGCTCAAAAAGCAGGATTTGGAATTTTTCTCAACTCTAATCCAAATATCCATCCGATAAAAGCCGAACGTAATAAATTTTAAAGCTTGCCTTTAATAAATTTAAAGCTTACCTTTAAGTTCTTAAGAACGATGAAAAAACGTCAATTAGTAAAAAAATTAAAGCAGTCCTTAGAAGTAAGCCCAATAGTATATCTAAATGGGATGCGACAATCAGGTAAAAGTACATTGGTATTATCTTTGATAGAAAGCGGGCAAATTGATGCAGAATATATTACCTTTGACAATCCAACTCAAATGTATGCAGCTGCTTCAGCACCTGATGCGTTTTTGCGTGCTATGAAAAAATCTGTGGTCATTGATGAAGTACAGTTAGTTCCCGAAATTTTCAGGGTATTGAAAACTTTAGTCGATGATATGCGTTTTGAGAACAAGGGGAAAGTATCGGGGAAATATTTGTTAACTGGGTCAGCAAATATTATGGGACTACCAAAAATGTCAGATCCACTCGTAGGGAGAATGGTGCCAATAACATTGTACCCTTTTTCTGGAAGTGAAATTATCGGAAGTGAGGGAAAGTTTATAGACAACCTGTTTGAGAAAAAATTCCAGAAAAATAGAGAAATGGACATAGATATTTTAGATGTTATGCGAAAAGCCACTTTTCCTGAAATAAGCGGGCAGCATTATGACACACGAGAAATATGGTTTAATGGTTACTTGACAACCTTGTTGCAGAGAGATGTACGCGCATTAGCACAACTAGAAAAGATAGCAATAATTCCCCAATTGTTTAAGGTGTTGGCGTCACGCGTAGGAAATTTAATCAATGAGTCAGAAATTGGAAGAGAACTACAGCTAAATTCGGTAACAACTAAGACCTATAGAAATATATTAAAATTAATGTTTTTGGTATTTGACATAGAACCGTGGTCGAGAAATCTAGGAAAGCGTTTGGTAAAATCGCCAAAAGGGTATATTGGAGATACTCTTCTGATGTGTCATCTTCTAGGAATACATCTAGAGACATTGCCTGTAGTAGATTCAAAATTGTTTGGGCATGTTTTAGAAAATTTTGTGGCAACAGAATTGAAGAAGTTACTGAGTTTTTCAGATAAGCGCTTAGATCTTTATCATTTTAGAACGCAGGATGGGAAGGAAGTTGATTTTGTTATAGAAAAACCTTCGGGTGAAGTAGCTGGAATAGAAGTTAAAGCAAGCGAAAGTTTAAAAACAGATGACTTTAAGGGATTAAGGATTTTGAAGGCTGAAGTAGGGAAAAAGTTTTGTGCTGGAGTAATATTGTATCGAGGGAAAGATGTGGTTGCTTTTGAAGAAGATTTATATGCTGTGCCATTGAGTGCACTTTGGAGTTAGGGTACTATAGTGGTACACCATAGATTGGATATAGCAGAATTGTTGCAAAAAGGATTTGCCGGAATGATGGAAGAAGATGTAACTTATGATGAACTCATAGAGGTTAGAGAAACATTTATTGAATTAATCGCTTCAAGTTTCACAAAAAACGAAAGACATTTCCTTATCTCGTTTAAACCTAAATTCCCGGATTAGTTAATAACGAGGAGGCATTAGGGAGGGGTATATTGAGCTTGGTGAAAATATCTCGTTGTTTTTTTGAAATTTCACTGAGAAATGCCGGTTGCTTATTCGTTCGTTCAAAGCATCGGAGTTTTTTAAGTTCCATGAGTAATTCGGTTATAGTGTAATAAGCTAGACTTAATCTGACAAATCCGATAAAAAAACAAAAACTAAAAAGGAACGGAAATTTTTTGTAAGATACGGGGTTATTATTCCACACTTTTAAAACAAGGGCAAAATCTTTTTGAAGCGACTGCACTGGTTTTTGCTCAATAACACCTAGAGAGTTACGATTTTTAATCAAAAAATGATTATGCAATTGACACAAGCCTTCGACAAAATAAACTGCGGAAACTATGAGTGAATTTCAATATTATGAATTTCAAAAACTTGATGGTCAATTAAGCTTCCAAGACATCCAAGAAATTAAAAAACTTTCAAGCAGAGTCAAAGTAAACAGAAATCAAGCAATTTTTGTCTATCATTTTGGTAACTTCCGAGGAGAACCAGAAAACATACTGGGATCATACTTTGACGCAATGCTGTATTTAGCAAATTGGGGATCAAAACAATTGAGTTTTAGATTACCGAAGCATTTGGTGGACGTAAAAGATCTAATGGCCTATGAGCTCGATCAAATCATAGAAATTGAAGAAATAAACGATTCACTAATTTTAAGTCTGTACTATGAGAATGAAGAAGGATTCGGTTGGGTAAACGAGGATGAGGTTGCTACTCTTCTTTCAAATCTATCTACTTTAAGAAAAGATATCTTGATGAAAGACTACCGATGTTTATATCTTGCTTGGCTTGCTCACTTTACAGTTGATGGTTTAGACAATATCAAATTACCGATACTTGCCAATTTACAAGAATTATCACCAGAGCTATCGCAATTTGCAGAATTTTTTGAAATTCCTGAAGAGATGCTAAATGCTATTTCTTCAAAAAGTGAATCAGTAAAACCTCAAAAACTCGATATTAATACCCTCAGCAACGAAGAGATGCGCTATTTTCTAGAAAAACTAGTTGGAGGAGATCCTCTCGTTCAAATAGAACTGAAACAAAGGTTACAAAAAATTTAATCTTGCAGTTGAATACGACGTCGCTTGCGACGTAAGGTGCGCTCGTGACTGAGACATTCAAAAAAATTATAATAACTTAATTAACTTATTTCCATCTGCATCAATAACTCAAAATTTCTGTCATGTACTGTGAGTTATACCAAATCTCAAATTTAAGTAGATAAATAATTCGAGCAAATGGATCGTGTTTCTTCGAGCGTTACTTTTCGAAAGAACATGCATATACATTTCTCCAACTCTTCTAAAGTCTCAAATATCACATTTTTTATTGTTTTATTCTTAAGATATTGCCAAAATCTCTCTACAGGATTCAGCTCGGGCGAATAAGACAGTAAATAGATAATCTCTATATTTGAGGGTACCTTCAGATCTCCTGAACGATGCCAACCTGCTCCTAGTATGACGTATGCTTCTTTATCAGCTAGGTCTTTTGATAATTCTTTTAGATATCTATTCATACATTCTGTATTCGCATAGGGCGCGATTAGACTGGTATCT
>JABDAI010000016.1 GCA_013289195.1 Verrucomicrobiota bacterium | reverse complement strand
AATATCATGAATGAATCAAATCTGACCGTTGCGGAAAAATATTATTCTGCTATGAATCGCAAAGATCTCGCTACAGCGACGCAATATTTGCATCCTCAAGCTGAGTTTTTAAGTCCTTTTTTTGAAGTAAAAGGGAAGGAAAAAGTTGTTGATGCCATAAAGGGGTTTATGCAAAGTTTTCATACAATTTCTATTCGTGCAAAATTTGAATCTGAGGATCAAATTATGTTTGTCTATGATGTAACATTTCCTGAATCTGCTTTTACTATCAGAAGTGCAGTACTCATGAATTTTAAAGAACATCTTATCGCTCGGATTGAACTCTTTTTTGATCCAAGACCTTTTACGGAGGTAAAATAAAAATTGATTATGGAACCTACTGCAAAAGTTACTATTAAAGCCTACCTTAAGCCGCATTGCGGGTGGAGCAAAGGCGTCCGGAGCGTTATGGATAAATATAGTTTACAATATGAAGAAATTGATATTGTCAATTATCCTGAAAATTATGCTGAAATGGTTGCCAAGTCGGGTCAGGCTCTATCCCCCTGCGTTGAAGTTAATTGCTTCATGCTTGCAGATGTCAGTGGAGAAGAAGTGGAAACTTATCTTTTAGATAATAATTTAGTAGAACCTAATTCCATTCCACTTGCCGATCCTGCGAATCGTGGATGTAGCGGCCATGGTCCTCATCATCAAAAAAAATTCAAGACTTTTGACTTTTTTAATAAATCATAAAAAATAAAATTTTTTTCAAAAATTGCGATCATTCTTAACGCAGCCTTTATACGAAAAATTTGCTAGTTTAATTAAGCATACCGAAGATGCTAAATTCGACTTAATTTCGCCTATTTGCATGGTAATATTGGGTGTTATGAGTATTTTTTATATTTATTCTGCACAATCCTATACGCATGGACATCAATGGATGATGCAAATTCTCTGGCTATTCATAGGTTTTATTATTTATGTTTTGATTTCATCTGTTAATTATAAAATATACTTAGAAAATGCACACATAATATATACTATATGTATTTTAATGTTATTATTGATATGGTCGCCTTTAGGAATGAAGGTATATGGAGCGCAAAGGTGGCTTAATTTTAAGGTATTTTCGGTACAGGCGTCGGATCCGGCGAAGATTGGAACTTTAATTTTTGGGGCTGCGATTTTGGCTAGGTCTCAAATTATTAATTTCAAAAGTTCATTGAAAGTAGTGGGAAAAGTTATGGGAGCATTTTTTCTACCAATTGTGTTGATTTTTTTACAACCTGATTTAGGATCGTGTTTAGTTTTTCCACCAATGCTATTTGCTTTATTATACGTATCAAAACTTTCGAAGCGATTTTTTATAACCACTTTTGGGATATTTGCGCTTCTAATAGGTATAGTAGCATGGGATGTATATGGATATGCTAAATTTATTCAAAGTAATCCCGAATCAAAACATACTGGCATTTATCAAACCCAAGCGATTCTTCCTTTAAAGGATTATCAGCGCAAGAGAATTTTAACCTTTGTTGCGCCTCATATAATAGACCCTAAGGGTATAGGAGATAATTGGAATTTGAGACAGTCGCTAATATCAATCGGCACCGGTGGATTATTGGGCAAAGGACATAATAATGGCACGCAAGCCAAATTGGGATATTTGCCAAACTCGGTTGCACCTAACGACTTTATTTTTTCGGTTCTAGCAGAAGAAAGAGGGTTCATGGGTGGTTTTTTTGTTATATTCTTATTCGCAATTTTGATCAGTAATGGCATAAAAATTGCTACGCTTGCTAGAGATCGATTTGGAGTATTCCTAGCAATAGGAATAAGCACCATTTTTATGGTTCACGTTTTTATAAATATAGGCATGACTATCGGCATAATGCCGATAACGGGAATTCCCCTGCCATTTTTAAGTTACGGTGGCTCTTTCATTTTAAGTTGTTGTATTCTTCAAGGTCTAATTCAAAGTATTTATCGTTTTAGAAGAAATGCATAATATATACAGTATAGATTATAAGCAAAGCATCACTTATGCAAAAGAGCGACCTACAAAGAGAGAGGTTGCAACGCAATGGAAAATATTGATAACGAAACATTAGATAAAACATCACCAAAAATTTTAGAGGAACTTAAATCTCCGCCAAAAGAGTCCGACCACAAAGGCCTTACGACCGAAGATTTAAAACAATCTGCTAAGAAAAGGGCAAAGAAAAGACCAATTCTCCAAAAGATTGTTCAGATTTTAAAGAGAGAAAAGGAGCCTTTTAAGGAATTAATTATAAATTCAGAGGCGCTCGAACGGCGGGTGGCTTTACTCATCGATGGCGTGCTGGATAAGTTCGACGTTGAAAGGTCTGGCGAAGATCGGCTTGTTGGAGCCATCTTTAAAGGCAAGATCCAAAATTTAGAGCCTGGGCTCAAAGCTGCTTTTGTAGACATTGGCATGCCGAAAAATGCCTTCCTTCACTATTGGGATATCCTGCCTGCAGCGAGCGATAGCACTATTGAAATTGTTCGCGAAAATGAAACAGCTGAACAGCTCCAAAAACGGGAAAAAATTTCTCTTAAAGATATTCCCGGACTTTATCCTATTGGAACGGAGATAGTGGTTCAAATAACAAAGTCTCAAATTGGCACCAAGGGTCCTCGTGTAACCACGAATATTGCGCTCCCTGGAAGATTTGTAGTCCTCACTCCCAATTCTGGACAGTGCGGAATTTCTCGTAAAATTGAAGACAAAAAGGAACGCGAACGTCTTAAAACAATACTCCGTACGCTCACTATTCCCGCGGGTATGGGCGTTATCGTTCGTACTGCTGGTGAAGGGAAAAAATTGCGCTATTTTGTCCGGGACTTGCATCTGCTTCTCAAAAAATGGGAGGCCATTAATAAAAAAATTGAAGAGTCTCCTAAGCCGATATTACTGGATCAAGAGCCTAATATTTTGGAAAGAACAGTTCGGGACTTCTTAACTGAGGATATAGACCGGATTCTCGTTGATAAGCAAGAAGACTACGAGCTCATTTGCGAAGCGATTGCAGAGATTTCTCCGAGGTCAAAAAATAAAGTCACTTTATTTAAAGAAGAAATTCCAATTTTTGAACGTTTTAATATTGAACGGCAAATTGAGCAAACCTACATGAAGCGGGTGCCACTGCCTTCAGGCGGGGAGATTGTGATAGAAGAAACTGAAGCTTTAACAGCCGTTGATGTTAATACAGGTTCTCACAAAGGTACAAGCAAAGATGGCAAGGATTATATTGTTCAGGCCAATCTCGAAGCTGCGTATGAAATTTCTCGTCAAATTCGTTTACGAAATATCGGCGGATTGATTATTTTGGATTTTATAGATATGAAAAGCCGCAAAGACCGCAAAGCAGTCTTTGACATGGTCTGGCGAGAAATGAGCAAAGATAAAGCTAAGTGCCACATCTTGCCAATATCACCTCTGGGAATTATGCAAATGACGAGGCAACGTTCCCAGGAAAGTACTTCCAGCGGTATGTATGTTTCATGTCCTTACTGCCACGGAAGAGGGATAGTAAAATCGGTTCGTAGCCTAAGCGTCGAAATTCAACGAAAGTTAGTCAGTATTCTGCGGCACGTGCATAGAGGCGGCCTTGTACAAGGGCCGATTCGCTTACGGGTACTCTTACATCCTCTGGCATTAGAAAGAATGCGTACTGAAGATGAGCAATTACTTTTAGATATTGAACAGTCCTATAATGCGCTTCTTTCTTTTCGTGCGGATCCAGGATTCCATATAGAAAACTTCAAAATCATCGACCCACAAACCGGGCAGGAGGTTCGGTGAATTGATTTGAGCAAAAGAGTTGGTTTCGCAAGAAGTCTACTGTATTGGAAATTGGACAATTTATCGTAGACCGCTGCAATTAATACCAAATCTCATTCTAAAATGGACAAATGCCGACTTGCCTTTATGCCATCTAATGAGCCTTCTTCTTCACTCTCAAAGGCTCGATCAGAATGTCATTATCTGACGTAAATTCAAGTGACCTTTAGCCATTTTAATTTGGGAAATGGTATAAATTATAAAGCATAATTCCTGAGGTTTAGAGTGCTCTTTTAATCCTCATTGAAAATCGATTTTATTTTTCTTATTGAAAAAATTCAAAGAAACTCTAAACTGAATACGTAAACTGTGATTGTTTTTATATGACGTTTACTTTTTAAAGTTAAAAGTTTTTGTATAAGAAAATGAAAAAAATATTAATAATAGTTATAGTAGGGTTGTTAAATTTTTTAGTCAGAACATCGTTATTGGGTACAAATGGCAATGATGATGATGGAGCGCAAAGGGATGCTAAAAGTGCGGAAAGAAAAAGTGCGGCATATAGAATCTTAAAATCCAAAGGTGGAGCATTTTTTCGAGCCCAGAAAGAAGTTAACTACAGGGAAATCCAAGGAAAAAATAAAAGGATAGTGGAGTATGTAGCTTTGGATGCCAATGAGGTACCGTTTGAAATTGAAGGCCATAAGGTATATGTGGAGTGGAAAGGGAATTCAAATGGAGCGATATTGGCTGCAAGACCGAAAATTTTTTCAAAGCTTTTAGCAAACTATATTTACATTGGTTTTGGTTCTGCAGATCAGGTAGGAAAAGGGATCAGGTTTGCAGTAAAGATTGGGGATTTCGAACAGACGTTTTCATTAGAAAATGAAGAGATACCTCTACGAAGTCTGGTCCAGATAAATGGTACAACATATGCACTCAGCATGCGATTTCATGTTAAGAGAGATTCCTGGGTGGCATTTTCAAATAAAGGTGAACCGGAAGCGATTGACGATGCGAATGGTTATTTAGTTGAGATTGAATATATCATTTATCTTCCAGCTGATGGGGTCGAAGATTTTCAAAAAGGCGAAAGCTTAAGGCTATTAAAGGAAGTACAAAAACAGCAGCGGATTGTTAAAGAAAAGATAGAAAGCGCTGAAGAGATTTTAAGGACGGATGCGAAAGTTTATAGTGATTATCAGCGTGTTTTGCGGCAAATTACGGAAGCTAGAGAAAAAATAGAAAAAGCAGTGAAACTTGCCAGGACCTCTGCTTCAGCAATCCAGGATAATGTAGAGGTGCAAGAAATCATTCTAGAACTGCAAAGGTCTAAGGTAAAGATTTTCGAATATTTGAAGAAAGCACAACAGGAAGTTAAAAATAAGGAAATTCAAATCATTGAGGAAATAAAGCAAGCGGAGACCGTGGTCCATTCTAAATTAGCAGAGATTCGAAAGGCTTTAGATTATTTAGAAGAAGGATTAAAAAATGATACCCGCAATCTTGATGAAGTGTTTAAGCAAGCGGATATCATCAGGAATGGAGATAGAGATCTGTATAAAGCAGCTTTTATGATAGTTGAAAAAGCGCGCGAAATTAGTCATAATACAAATGCAAAGAAAATAGCCGAAGAGGTAAAAGAATTCGTTAAGACAAGTTTCACATACTTCGAAAAAGGAAAAGATATTTTCAATAAAATATATGATAGAATCGAACAATTAAGTATTTTAGAAGCGAATAGAAGGGCTGAAGAGGCTAGAAGAAAAAGAGAGTCTGAAGAAAAAAGAAAAACGAAAGGAAAAAGAAAAAATAAAACTTCATCAGGATCAAAAATCAGAAAAGAAAAAAAGTCCAAAAAATCCAAAAGTTCAAAGACTCGCAAACACAGCTATAAACATACAAAGGTAAAGAAAACTGAAAAAGCTAAAAAGACAAAAAAGGATAAAAAATCTTCTAAAAAGAAAGTACATAAATCAAGACCGAAGAATTAATGAATTTTTGAAATTTTAAAACAAGCAATTATGAAAAAATGCTTAAGCGGGTTGTTTTCTGATAAAACTTGATAAATAATGATTTTTTAATTATTAAATGTCTTCGGTTAGGTTAATTGATGAAAGAAAATGAATAAATAATTGACAATAAGTATGGGTACAAAAGTGGGGTTCAAGGATGGTGGGATTTTTAGACTTGAGTTATTCGAATAGTTTTTTTAGTTAAGAATGAGATATTATAGTAATAAAGCAGGAATAAATAATGATTTGAATTGTAAAAGATGTAAAAAAAGGTTCTTTTTCTTATGGTAATGCTCTTTCCATGGCACGGCATTTTGTCTTTTTTAGGAGGGGGAATATCTATTGGCTTAGTCATTTGGTATTTTGTAAGAAAAAAAGTCAATGAATGTGAACAAAAAGCGAAAGCAAGAGTAAAATACGCAAAGAAAGAAGCATTATTTGAAGTCAAAGAACAAGAACTAAGATTTAGCCAAGAATTAGAAAAAGAAAGGGACATTATTGAAAAGCGCTATGAACATTTAATGTTGGAAATAGCGAAAAGAGAGGAAGAACTCCAAAAGACATTACAAAAACTGCAGGTTGAAAAGGATGTTCTGGAAGATCAGACTGCAGAGGTTGAACGCCTAAGAGGGGAGCTAAACCGTAAAAAGTATAATTTAGAGAATCTCAGGTTATTATATAGAAGAAGATTGTTACAAATAGCGCAGGTAAATGAGACAGATGCGCGAGCACTGCTAAAGGAAGAAATTGCAACAGAATGTGTTGATGAGGTCCGGCAGATAAGAAGGGAGATTTTGGGACGATCACTGGAAGAAATAGAAATTGAGGCCAATCGAATAATGATAGATGCGATGCAGCGGCTTTCCGGTGTTCCATCAACTAATATGAGCGCTGCATTAATAAAATTGCCCAATGAGGATATCAAGGGGCGGTTAATTGGCAAGGAAGGAAGAAATATAAAAAGTTTTGAGTCTGAAACAGGGACGACTTTATTAATTGATGATACTCCTGGAACCGTATTAGTATCCTCTTTTGATCCTGTGCGTCGGGAGGTGGCAAGATTGTCGCTCATATCATTAATACAAGATGGACGGATTCATCCTGCCAGTATCGAGGAAGTGGTACAACAGACAAAGATAAGAGTGGAGAAGGAAATACTTTTTCAGGGAGAAAAAGCTGTGGCAAAGTTAAATTTGAAAGGTGTAAGCCAGGAAATAGTGGTGTTATTAGGTAGGCTATATTATAAGTTATCCAATAATCAGAATACTTTAGAGCATTCGATTGAAGTGGCATACTTATGTTCTATGCTAGCTTCGGAATTGGGATTGGATCCTTATATAGCAAAAAGATGTGGTCTTTTTCATGATATTGGAAAGGCAATAGAGTGTGAAAGTGAAGGAAGCCATGCGGGAGCAGCTGCACAATTACTGAAAAGAAATGGAGAAGATGCAAGGGTAATCAATGCTGTGGAAGCTAGCCATGAGGAAGTACTTTCGATTAGTGTTTATGCGGAATTACTGAAAATAGCCGACCGTATATCTGCCACAAGGCCTGGAGCACGCTGTGATTCTGGGGATGGATATACACAAAGAATTAAAAGCTTAGAAGATATTGCAAAGACATTTGATGGAATAGAGGATGTTTACGCCATACAAGCTGGAAGGGAAATACGGGTAGTAGTTGCGCCTGAAAAATATGAGGCGTATGAGGCCCAAGCGCTTGCAGTAAAAATTCGACAAAGAATTGAAGAAGAAATCAGTTTCCCTGGAAAAATTAAAGTTATGGTTATTAGGGAAGAAAGATTTGTAGATACTGCACAGTAGGAAAAAATAAATAAGAAATATAAAATAAAAGCATTGTAGTTATATTATAATTTATGATATAAGGAAAATAAGATGGGCCCAATACCAAGAATTAAGACAGAAAGATTATTACTTCGACCCTTTTGTTTGTATGATGTTAAACCCTATTATCGTTTAATTACAGATCCTAATGTATTATCGGGTACAGATATGCCGCATGAACTGGAAGAGGGTGCAGCGCGCGAATGGATTATGGCGCATACGGAATTTTGGCAGAAAAGAAAGGAGCTTTTTCTACTTATAACGGATCTACATACACGAGAAATAGTAGGGTCAGCCAGTTTATTTACTTATGAGCGCCATAATAAAGCGGATTTGGGGTATTGGATAGCATACAATGAATGGGGAAAAGGTTATGCAACTGAATCGACGAGTGAGATGGTAAAATTTGCATTTCGGACGATGAAGTTACATCGATTAGAGGCAAATCACTTGGTAAGAAACCCAAGTTCTGGTCGTGTGCTTGAAAAAATAGGTTTTCAATATGAAGGTTTATTGAGAGAGTCTTACTTAAAAGATGGAATCTATGAAGATTTGAAATATTACGGAATGTTGGAATCCGATTTTATAAAAAAGTATGGTAAGCTTGAGGAAGAGAAGAATGAAGTAAAGGAATGAAAAACTGAGGTTATTAACCGTGATCTAAATGAAGTTTTAGGGCAAAGAGTGCATTAAGCGTAACCCCATTTTGAATCTTACCTGAATGAGCCATTTTGAAGGCTTGATCAAGGGATACGAGCTTTATTTGAAGTTCTTCATGCTGATCCCACTGTGTTTCATGGTTTTTGGAACAATTTTCAATAAGAACGAAATACGCACGATTCGTTAAAATAGCAGGATTGGGCAGACATGACCCGATCAATTTTGGATTATGGCCACCATAGCCGGTTTCTTCATGAAGTTCGCGAGCAGCAGCTTCCAGTGGAGTTTCATCAGGATTTATAATCCCTCCTGGGACTTCCCATGATAGAGTATTTGCAGCAAACCGGTATTGTTGGACAAGAATAAGCTCACGATTTTCAGTAATAGGAAGCGCTAATGCCCAATTAGCCAATTTAAGAGCATAAAAAGTCCCATCTTTGCCAGAAGGATGGTGACAATGTCGACTATAGACATCAAATATACGGCATGTAGCAATTTGAGTTTCAGAAAGAATTTTCCAGGGCTGTGGAGAGTTATGCTGATCTGACATAAGAAATAAGAATCTAAGTAACGCTGATAAGTCTATAATAAGGTATTTTAAAGGGAAAAATCAAATAAAAATATTTTCCTATATTGAATTATTGATGTGTTGATAATGAAAGTACTTTTTTTTTCTCGAAAAACCTTATAGTATCTTAAGTTTAACGTGACTACTTTCTTGCTCTTCCTGATTCACTGCAGTGATACTGAAGCCCTTCGCCGTACATTTTGAAAGAGATTTACTAAAACTAAAACGAGATTTAGCTTTGATGGTAGCTATCATTTTATTATTTTTATATATTCTATAAGATACTATATTTGGAGAAAGGCTGGCACTCCAGGTTGCCTCAAGAATACATTCGGTTCTATTCAAAAACTCATTCTTTTTTATACAACCTATAAAATTTCTTGGAGGTGATGGCGCATTACTTAAATAAGTGTATTGGATTGTTGCTGATCCAGCACAATTTGTTACAGTCACTATCACTGTTCCTGGTGAACCTGCCGGAGCTATTGCAGTAATTTGCGTTGGAGAATTTATTACAAAACTTGCGTTGTTACTGCCAAATTGGATAATTGTTACACTATCTAAATTAGTTCCAGTGATGATAACTGCATTTCCTCCAGATTCAGACCCTGAGTTAGGATTGATACTCGTTAAAGTAATGGCTGTTTTGTAAGTATATTCATCGGCAACAGTAATCGGAGAAGTTCCACTGCATCCTGAGACTGTAATATCAACTGTTTGGCAATTAGTACCTGCAGGAGCTATGGCAGTTATGGATGTTGGCGAATTTACCGTAGAATTAAGTGCATCTTGTACCCCAAACTTTACATCTGCTGGTCTCATAAAACCAGTTCCCGAAATTTGAATGGAATTTCCACCGCTTGCAGGGCCGAATGTCGGACTGACGCCGGTTACTGTTGGCACAGCTAGTGATGCATATGTAAACGTGACAGCATTAGAGGTTTGGCCGCAAGAATCGACTGTTACATCGACAACACAACTCATTGTTTCAGGTGCGATAGTTGTAATAGTCGTTTCATTAACTACAACAACATTGGTTGCAGCGGTTGCACCAAAATTAACCGTAGAAGATGGATGGAAATTTGACCCGTTAATTGTTACGGATTGTCCTACTGGGCCAGAATTTGGGTTCAAACTTAAAATCGTTGGTGCAGGGAAATTATAAGTAAATGGAAGTGAATTTGAAGACTGTCCACAAGATGACACTATTACATCTACCGTACATGGCGAATTAGGAGCCGCTGCAGGGGATGTCACTGTTATTGTTGTTGAATTTACTACTGTCACTCCGGTTCCAGGCACGCCTCCAAAACTTACTGTTGCAGGGGTTGTAGCATCAGTATTGTGGAAATTGGTCCCAGTTATTGTTACAAGAGTTCCTCCTGATGAACTCCCTGAACTTGGACTTAAACCCGTTACCGTTGGGGCTGGGAAAGTATAGGTAAATTCATCAGATGGATTTACTGGCGAAGTTTGGCCGCATGAAGTAACTGTCACATCAACTGCACAAGGAGAATTAGGATCCGCTGCAGGAGATGTCACTGTTATTGTTGTTGAATTTACTACTGTCACTCCGGTTCCAGGCACGCTTCCAAAACTTACTGTTGCAGGGGTTGTAGCATCAGTATTGTGGAAATTGGTCCCAGTTATTGTTACAAGAGTTCCTCCTGATGAACTCCCTGAACTTGGACTTAAACCCGTTACCGTTGGGGCTGGGAAAGTATAGGTAAATTCATCAGATGGATTTACTGGCGAAGTTTGGCCGCATGAAGTAACTGTCACATCAACTGCACAAGGAGAATTAGGATCCGCTGCAGGAGATGTCACTGTTATTGTAGTCGAATTAACTACTGTCACTCCGGTTCCAGGCACGCCTCCAAAACTTACCGTTGGAGGGGTTGTAGCATCAGTATTATGAAAATCGGTTCCAGTAATTGTTACAAGAGTTCCACCTGATGGACTCCCTGCGCTTGGACTTAAACCCGTAACCGTTGGAGTTGGGAAAGTATAGGTAAATTCATCAGCTGGAGGATTAGGCGCTGATGTTTGCCCACATGAGGTTACAAGTACATCCACTTTACAAGTTGAATTAGGTGCAGCGGCAGGCGAAGTCGCAGTAATTGTTGTTGGATTAACTACTGTCACTCCTGTTGCAGGCACGCCTCCAAAACTTACCGTTGACGGCGCAGCGAAATCGGTTCCTGTAATTGTCACTGGAGTTGAACCTGCTGAAGATCCAGAATTCGGAGAAAGGTTTGTTACAGTAGGAGCTGCTCCTCCATTAGTATAAGTATATTCATCGGCAGGAGATATCGTCGAAGTAAAGCCGCAGGAAGTCACAGTGACGTCTACTACATCACACGGAGTTCCCATTGGCGCTACCGCAGTAATTTGAAATGCAGAATTTCTTACAAAAGATGTGGCATTTACGCCGCCAAATTGCACAGCAGTAACGTCAATGAAACCCGTTCCCTGTATAACTACTGATGTACCCCCTGCTGAAGTTCCTGCAGAAGGATTCAGGCCAGTTACAGTTGGAGCAGAGGGAATATAAGTATAGGTAACAAAACCATTAAATACATTACAACTATTAAAAACTTCAACCTGAGCTATTTCACTACAAGTAGAGGAAGGGGGTACAACAGCTGTAATTTGTGTTTCAGAGTTTATTACAAAACTGAGGGCATTAATCCCTGAAAATAGTACGGATGTTGCTCCTAT
This sequence comes from Verrucomicrobiota bacterium, assembly GCA_013289195.1. Next base: position 14,607 of record JABDAI010000016.1, on the reverse strand, counting down.
AAAAGCATTTCCCATAATAGTCACGCTATTGCCACCAGAAGCTGGGCCCGAAGTTGGACTTACACTGCGTACGACAGGAAAATAGGTAAACAGATTACCAGGACCAGCTTCCGAAGTCCCTCCAGGAGTAGTCACTGAAATATTTACAGGATTTGCATTCGATGAAACTGGGGGAGAAACCGCGGTAATTTGAGTATCAGAATTTACAACAAAAGATATCGCATTCACAGTACCAAATTGTACAGCAGTAGCGCCTGTGAAACCACTTCCATGAAGCGTTACAGTTGTTTCACCACTCGCAACACCACAAACGGGGTTAATACTTGAAACAACTGGTTGAGCGAAAATAAAGTTAGAATCTAAATAGGAGTAATTACTATTAAGCGAAATTAAAGAAGTCCCTGCAGATCCAGTAATAGTGACGTCTACTGCAGAAGGCATTGATCCTGCAGGGGCTATTGCAGTAATTTTTGTTAATGAATCGACTTTGAAGTTGTCTGCATCATTTTCCCCAAATTTTACTGCACTAATTTCCATAAAATTAGTCCCAGAAATAGTCACTTCATTACCCCCTGTTAAAAGACCAGCATTAGGAGTAATATTTGTTATCCGTTGAACCAGTGTCTGAGAAATAGATTGAATCACGCCTGTAGTTGAATTCTCCCAAACTACGACGACCTTACCGTAAGGATTTACAGAAACTTCGGGAGCCATTGATTTTTCTCCTGCAGCAGAAAGATCGACTGAAGGAAGCCATTGGTTGCTAGCAATATTAAATTCAGCAGAGGCCACAATTGTTTCACGATCAGAAATTGTTCTTTGCCAAACTGCAATTGCATTGCCAAACCCATCCATCGCCAGTTTAGGAGATGAAGCATTTTCTTTTTCGCCAGAAAGGTTAACCCTAGGGAGCCATTTATTATTTTCAGCTTTTAATGGCAGAATTGCAGACTGAATTATTGAACCTGCATCAGTAATTCCCGTCCAAATTGCGACTATATTGCCCACAAGGTCAATGGCGATTTGAGGTTCTTTTCCAATAACACCTTGAGCAGAAAGATTATCAAAGGGTTTTGAGGAGTCTTTAATAAGAGTATCGCCAGCACGTGGAAATAAAACAGGCATTCTCCTTTTCTTTTCTTTATTGACGGGCAAGATGGCAGCCTGAATAGTTCCTGCTTCACTTATCCAGATAGCCACTCCCCAGCTTTCGCTATGCATGGCTACTTGAGGAGCACTCGCACCAGGACCAGAAATAGGTTCATCAAAGGGAATCCAAGTATCCGTTCCAACAGGCAAAGTTGCTCCGGAAATGAAAATATGTCCATTAATAGATTCTTCCCAAATTGCGACGGCATTGCCTGAACGGTCCACGGCAATTTTTGCATTTGAACTATTACTGGAAAGGGGGCAATTTATTGCCGGACTAGACCAATTACCTCCAAGAAAAGGTGCAAGCTGAATATTTCCCTTTATCGCATCAGTCCAGGCGGCAAAGATATTATTGCCTGTAAAATCAACTGCAAGCTGTGCACTTTTGATTGAAGTTGTTCCTCGATCAGAAAGGTCTGTGGATGCAGTCCATAGTAAAGATTCAAACGCTAAAGTTGAAGTTTTAATAAGCTTTTTAAACTTATCATCCTGCTCCTGCCAAACAGCTACAGCATTGCCAAGCGGATCAACAGCTACCATATTTATATGATCGGCAAGTTTTCCTTTAAATGAAGAAAGGGTTTGAGGAATGGACCAACTATTTCCTAATAAAAGCGTTGACGCGCAACTATGAGTGTTTTCACCATCATATTCCATCCAATGAGCAACACCATTCCCATTAGAATCTATCGTCACTTTTGGATTTGTCGCTATTGTCGGAGTTACTGATCCTGAAGATATTGTAACTGCAGGAAATTTCCAATCTGCTTGTGCAACCGAAGGAAGCATGGAAAGCAAGGTAAGGACAGGCATTAGGTATCTGTGAATAGAACTTTTGGGTATGTTCATTGTAATTTAAACTTGATGGGTTTGGTATCTAAACTTCTCTAAAGAAATTCAAGCAGTGAAAACATGATTTAAAACACATTTAATTATTTAATATCAAAAGCTATAAAAAACAGCTTTGTCAATTGAAAATGCATATCGGTAAAGTTTATATTGAATCCCTTATCTTGTATTGAAAAATTAAAATTAATGTAATATTCTACTTCGATGAAAAAGGAAGAGATTGCAGCAATTTTGGATGAAATTCATGTGTTATTAGAATTACAAGGTGAAAATCCTTTTAAAGTGAGAGCTTATCAGACAGCAGCTCGAGCTTTGGAATCCCTAGATAAAGACTTGGAATCCATCATTGAAGAAAAAAGTTTAGAAAGTATTAAAGGTATTGGTAAAGCCCTGGCGGAAAAAATTGAAACTTTATACCATACAGGACAGTTGAAATATTATGATGATTTGAAGGCATCGATTGAAATTGGTTTAATAGAAATGCTTGAAATACCTGGATTGGGGCCGAAAAAAATTAAGGCGATTCATGATAGGTTAGGCATAACGTCCATAAGAGAATTAGAAATTGCCTGCAACCACGGAAAAATCGCCCTGTTAGAAGGATTTGGAGAAAAGACACAAGAGAAAATATTGAGTGGCATTAAGAATAAGGAGTTATATCGGAAAAGACATTTATGGTGGGATGCAAATGAGATAATTCAGCCGATTATAGAAGGTTTAAAAAAGTTGCCTCAGGTAAAGAAAGTGGAAGCAGCTGGAAGTTTAAGGCGGAAACTAGAAACGGTTGGGGATTTGGATCTTTTGGCAGCTGGTGAGCAACCAAAGCCGATTATGGATTGGTTTATAGGCAGAAAAGAAGTAATAGAAATCCTAGCACATGGGGAAACGAAGTCGAGTGTAAGATTGCAAGGAGGTATACAAGCGGATTTGCGGGTCGTTCCATTAAAACAGTTTTATTTTGCACTGCATCATTTTACAGGTTCTAAAGATCATAATGTGCAAATGAGAAGTCGGGCTCTGGGCATGGGATATAGCTTAAGTGAATGGGGATTAAAATTAGAAAGTAGGGAACATGAATTGTCGGAAGTCATAGTAAAAAGTGAAGCTGAGCTTTTTAAAAAACTGAATTTAAGCTATATTGAACCTGAGTTAAGAGAAGGTATGGGGGAAATAGAATATGCTCAAAAAGGCGATCTGCCAAAATTGATTGAAATGGGAGATATTCGAGGGGCTTTTCATACGCATACAGTAGCTTCTGATGGAAGAGCCACCTTAAAAGAAATGGTCAGTGGTGCGGAGGCTTTAGGGTGGGAATATCTGGGTATTGCTGATCATTCGAAATCAAGTTTCCAAGCAAATGGTTTAAATGAAGAAAGATTATTCCAGCAGGTAAAAGATATTAAGGAGCTCAATCAGTCAAAAAAATATAAAGCACATGTCTTTAGTGGTATAGAATGTGATATTTTAAAGGACGGAAGTTTGGATTTTGAAGAGGAGATTTTAAAGCAATTGGACTATGTGGTTGTTTCAATACATTCTGGGTTTGGAATGAATGAAGAAGACATGACAAAAAGGATGGTCAAAGCCATTGAAAGTCCCTATGTTACCATGCTAGGGCATCTAACAGGTAGAATATTGTTGCAACGGGAAGGTTACGCAGTGAATGTAGCAAAAGTGATTGATGCTGCTATAGCCAACAATGTGATTATTGAGCTTAATAGTAATCCCAAAAGATTGGATATGGGTTGGCGATATTGGCATAAAGCTCGAGATAAAGGATTAAAGTGTTCGATTAATCCCGATGCGCACAGCGTGCAAAATTTAGCATACTACATTGCAGGAGTGAATGTTGCAAGGAAAGGATGGCTCAGAAAGGAAGATGTAATCAATACATGCGGATTGAAAGAGGTAAAAAAGTATTTGAGAAAGGGAATTTGATTTTTAATTTTATTCCAATTGGTATTAGAATACATAATCCGTATTATTTTCTAATTAAAAAATTAGTTTGTAAGAAGAAGCTCGACGCAGAGACATTTTTTAGGCAATGTGATTTGAGTTATTTTGTTCAAAAATTAAATGTTTTTATGATGAAAAAGATAAGAGGGTTTTTTTTGTTATTAGGATTCATGCTGGTAGCGAAAGTTGTTTTGGGTACATTTGGCATTAATAATGAAAGTAAAGATTGTTTGCCTTCGTGGAATGAAGGGAATGCGAAGAAACAATTGATTGAATATATGAAACGTGTCACTGATCCAAAATCGGAAGGTTATGTGCAGCCTGAAGATAGAATAGCAGTATTGGGTTTGGATGGCACAATGATGGTGGAGTTTCCAGTGAATTTTCAACGTTCGATTGCTGTTAAAAGACTCAAAGAATTGGCATCTCACAATATTCCTTTAAGAAATATTCAGCCTTATAAATCAGCTTGGGAGGATGATGGCGATTATTATAACGACAAAAATAATCATAGTTTTGTTTTCTTAAAGGCGTTTGAAAACTTTTCTCATGAAGATTATGTGGGTTATGTCGAAGACTTTATGAAGACCGAAAAAGCGCCTTATTGGAAAGTACCTTTTGAGGAATTATTCTATAAACCAAGTTTGGAGCTTGTGGAGTTTTTAAGGAAAAATGGATTTGAAGTATTTGTCTCTTCAACGACTGAAGAGGGATGTATCCGGTTGTTATTGGGAAAGGTTTTAGGTATAAAATCGCATGAGGTCATTGGAAATGAGGTGGATATGTATTGTGATGAAAAGAATGGAAAATGTACATTCGTTATGACGCAAGGTTTCGTGAATCCTGAGAATAGAGATGAGGGCAAGTGCCGTTATATCGTGAATCACATTGGTAAAAGACCGATATTCGCATTTGGAAATGCTATGGGTGATTATCCTATGTTGAAGTATACCAGCCATTCCAATAAGGAGAATTTTGTAATGATATTGGATCACGATGATGAAAGAAGAGAATTGGAGTATCGGTGTGATGCTTTATTGGATAAAGCACAGCGCAATGGTTGGGTAGTTGTAAGTATGAAAAAGGATTTTAAAAATGTATTTTGATTTCAAAATAAGGAAGTTTCAATGAGTGTATCCGTCGTAATACCAGCAAGATGGAAGTCCGAAAGATTGCCAGGGAAAATTTTGGCAGATATAGCCGGTAAACCCGTATTGTGGCATACTTGGGATAGAACTTGCCAGATGCAATTGGCCAGAGAAGTCGTTATTGCTGTAGACGATAAGGATGTATTTAATGAAGTTAGAACTTGGGGAGCCAAAGTAGTAATGACTGATGAGAAATGCCAGTCTGGAACAGAAAGGGCTTTTTCTATTTTAAATCAATTAAAAGGAGACATGATATTAATCGTTCAAGGGGATGAATGTTTTGTAGATTGGAGGTTGTTGGATAATATGGTGAAGGCTTGGCAGGAGAATGAGACAGATATTATTACTCCTGTTTATCGATTTAAAAATTGGAGTGATGTTGAGGATAGTGGAAATGTTAAAGTGGTGGTTAATGAAAATGGAAGAGCTTTGTATTTTTCTCGCAGCCCAATACCTCACGTCAGAGGGGTGAATCCGCTCGATTGGTTGGAAAAACATCCTTTTTGGTGGCATATAGGAGTCTATGGATATAGAAGGGAAGTTCTTGCCCATTATGCGAAATTGCCGAGGAGCTCTTTAGAAGAAATAGAAAAATTAGAACAGTTAAGATTTTTAGAAGCAGGATTTCATATACAAGTGATGGAAACAGACTATCATGAGCTTAGTGTAGACACATTAAAAGATTTAGAAAAGGCCCGAAAGATTATGTTAAAGGATCTAGTAAAATGATTATTGAAGAAATAGGAATGGATTGCATCGAAATTGGCAAAAGCGTGTTGGAAGCAGAAGCCCAAGCATTATTGGAGATGAGTCAGCGCTTAGATGATCAATTGTCTAAGGCGGTGAATATTATTTTAAGGCATAAAGGAAAGGTTGTTTTATTGGGCATGGGAAAATCCGGGCATATTGCCCAAAAGATCGCTGCAACCCTCAGTAGTACGGGTACACCTGCTGTTTATCTACATCCTGCTGAGGCATTGCATGGGGATTTAGGTATTTATCATCCAGGGGATCCGACGATTTTACTATCGAAAAGTGGCACGACGACTGAAATAATGAGGTTGATGCCAACTTTGCGTCAATTTAAGTCTCCAATTATTGCGATGGTGGGTAATCGCAATTCTCCTATTGCTCAGCGTTCTGATATTGTACTAGACACAACAATAATTCGGGAAGCGGACCCATTGGGAATAGTACCTACCTCAAGTGCGATCGTTTCAATGGCAATGGGTGATGTATTAACTTCAGTGCTTATGAAAAAAAGGGGGTTTCTGCATAAAGATTTTGCTCTACTGCATCCTGGGGGACAGCTCGGAAGAAATTTATTATATACTGTTGACGAAGTAATGCATAAGTTAGGGTCTATTGGAACCGTAAGTAAGTGGCAATCCTTGAAAGATATTGTCTATATGATGACAAAATTTCCCTTGGGAGCAGCCTGTGTGATTGATGAAGAAGGTTATTTACTAGGAATAATCACTGATGGAGATATCAGAAGATTACTATTAAACGAAGGAGATGTGAGGCAACTGACTGCTGAAGAAATTATGACAAAGAACCCAATTGCCGGATATCCTAAAATGCTCTTAGCGGATGCACTGAAATTAATGGAGGATAGGAAATCTAAAATTTCTGTATTGCCTGTCATTGAGCAAGTACAGAAGAAACTTTTAGGACTCATTCGATTACATGATGTCTATCAACCTGGATAATATTTTATGAAACTAATAAAAAGCATTTTTGTTATTGTGATTGGATTACTAGTCGTTTGTGATGAACTACTGAGTAGCGATCGAGCAATAATGGCAAACTATACAACTGAAAAACCTAACATAGATGGAAAATTAGAGGATAATGTATGGGAAAATGGTGTATGGTTTACGGATTTCACTTTAATTACAGATTCAGAAAAATTAGCTGAATGCCAAACAGAATTTCAAATAGCTTATGATGATGAGAATTTTTATTTGGCTGCAAGGATGTTTGAATCTGAACCAGGGCATTTTAAAATTGAAGAATTTAGGCGTGATGGGGCAATTTCTCAGGATGATCATTTTGAGCTGATGTTAGATCCTTTTGGCGATCGGCATGAGTATTTTCATTTCGGAGTTAATCCCGTCGGTATACAATATGATGCTAAGCAAAGATTTGGTGGAGAATTTTACGATGTTGAATGGGATGCGAATTGGCAGGCTGCAACGAAAATAGGATCTCGATGTTGGACATTGGAAATAGCAATACCTTTTGCAGAGTTGGCGTTAAATAGAGAGTCAAAAGAGGGATGGAGTTTTAATGTTGCAAGGCAAAGATATGTAGGGAAAAAGAGAGAGCTTTCGTCTTTCAGCCCTATGATGGGAAGTTTTTATTGCATTTCCAAGTTTAGTAAGTTGTCCTTTCCTGTAGAAAAATTTGATAAGTTCTTTTGGCAAATAAAAGGGCCAACTGAGTATCATATCGAAGCAGATAAAGGCGACTGGATTTTGACAGGAAAAGTTCAAATCCGCAATGAGACAGGTGAGAATGAGAAATTCAAATTATTATTTAAACAGATTAATCAGAAAGGAGCAATGATAGCGCAAGTAATAACGGATACACTTGAGAACGATGGAAAGAAAGATTATGCTTTTAATCTACCAGTGGAGCGGCAAGACCCATTAAAATTTCAAATTGAGATTGTCAATGCAGCTAATGTAAAAGAAGTTTTTAAATCCAGGCAAGAGAGGGTAAATGTTAATTATAATTTAATGGAATTTGAAATATTAAATCCATGGTATCGAAATAATATTTATTTTACTGAATACATACCAGAATTAAAGTTGCTAGTAAATTTGTCATTGGCACAAAAAATATTAAGAGAAAGTAAGCTTCATTTTAAATTAGTTACAGAAAAAACAAAACATCTCATTAGTGAATTAGAAATTGAAAATTTAGCAAGGACGCAAGAAATCAATTTTCCTTTAGGGGATCTTGTTCCTGGAAATTATATTTTGGAAGGACGGATTATTGATCGTCAGGGAACTGTCATCGCAGAAAGCAAGGAAAATATAAGAAAATTACGATACGAAGATAATGAATGGAGGTTAAATGATGCTGGCGCATTGATCCATAATGGGAATGAATTTTTACCTCAAGGTTGGCTTCGAATGCTATCCGACGAGCAGCAATTCATCAATTCAACTTTATATAATACAGTATTCATGCCTACGGATTTAATTCAGGATGAAGAAAAGATCAAAAAGTTTCTCGATCAGATACATAAAGCGAATTCCTATGCAATAATATATCCATACGTAACTGAGGAAATGGTGAGTGCAAGCAAGCATCAAGGAAGACCACTCACTGTAACCGAAACGCAGGCAATACAACGGCGAATTAAAAATTTAAAGAAACATCCTGCAGTGATGGGGTGGCTGATTGCGGATCTGCCAGAAAATAATTTAGTTTTGCCTGAAAGACTTAAACGATTGTATTCAATGATTAAGGAGGAAGATCCCTTCCATCCTGTGGTAATTGTTAATTCATCATTAAAAGGCATTGCTAAGTATGCTGGAATATCTGACATCACAATAGCCTCTACATTAATTCCATTTATGAAAGATGATGACGTGGGTAGGCCACTAGACTGGATGAGCTATTATTTAGATGTCGCTAATAAAATAGCAGGTAGAAAAGCTGCTTTTTGGATAGGATTACAAATGTATCATTGTACTAACGAATCAAAAAGATTTTTAAGCTTTACTGAATTACGCAATAGGTTTTACCAAGCTGTAATTGGTGGCGTAAAAGGCTTTTTTTGGTATGATCATCGGTATGTCTATAATTATCCTGAGATCAAATTAGGGGCTGATTATTTAGCACAAGAGATATATTTATTAAAAGACGTCATTTTAGCCCCAAAGAGTGATGAGACTATTTTAATACAGTGTGATGATCCAAATGTTATTATGTCATCGCAGAGAGTTGATGGTAAAGATCAATGTCTTTTTGTTGTTAATACAAGTCCTCACAAACAAATCGTAAAATTTGAATCAACTCTTTTTAAAGATTTTACTCAATTGTATGTCTTATCAGAAAATAGAATTATTAAAACTAAAGAGAATTATTTTATAGATGAATTCGAGCCTTATGCTACGCATATATATACCACAAAAGAATATAAGAGAGAATTTAATTCATTAAATGCTATTGAACAAGCTATAGAAGAGGCTAATAAAGCAAGAAAGAAGGAAGGCAATCTAGCTTTTATAGATAGTGGAATTAAAATAATAGCTTCTTCATGCAGCGATTTATGTTCCATCCACAGTGTTAATGATGGAATTGTTGATGGTTTGTTATGGAAAAGCGATGACGATTCTTTACCTCAATGGGTAGAATTGCATTGGCCTAGGATGACTCGTATAGAAAAGATTTTGCTTTTTTCCGACACTATAGAACATGCAAAGGTACAAGTACTTCAGAATAACGCATGGGTTGATTTAAGCGAATTTGTCAGAAGAAGCGGCTCACATCTAAGGGCTGTTTTCCCAGAACAAGAATTAAGTGAAATACGAATTTTAATAACAGAAAAAAAGCCAGGCACATCCACAATTTCTTTATCTGAAATAGAGGTATACAATCGTTTGACAAAGGTTACGAATTATTGAGGTTAAAGAGCTACCATGAAAATTCCTTGGTTAAGCTAATCATTTTCCATGGTAATAGTGGCAATATTTTTTAAATGAAATCGACTATTTGTTCATTTTAGAATGAGATTTGGTATCATGCTCGTCAACAACTTTATCCCTATAATGACTATCACTGGTCCGCACATCAAGGAGCCAAATTAAATCCTTAGCTTAACGTCCAGAAAAGTCTCAAAGACTGAAATTCAAAAGAGTTGATTAAAAATTTACATCATAAAGAGTGCCTGAGCTATCTTGAAGAACAATTTTTTGAGGCTGTACGTCAACTAGAGTTAAGTTGAACGTAGCATCAATAACTGCACCTTTTGTAAAAACACGGTTATTGATTAAAGCCATGCTCTCATCTTGTGAAATCATTACCCCTGTAACCCATAAAGAATCAATATATTGTTGCATCTTTGTTTTAGGCGTTTCAGGAATTTTTGGAGTTTCTCCAGCTGCTTGAGATTCGCGTTGAATATTTTCTAACGTTGCTTGAGCGGTGCTTAGAGTATAATTTTCTTCCGCTGGTTTTTGGTTTTCCTTCGTATTTTCGGTGGCTTCAGCATTCTCTGAGTTCGTGCTACTGGAATTGCTAGGTTTGGGTTTATTTGGATTGGATGTAAAGGCTTTAGATGCTAAACCTACTACTCCTTCAAAAAGTTCTTGATTGAGATCTTTAGCTTTTTTATTGGCAGTATCATTGGTATTCGCAGAAGTAGATGATGCTGCCAATGATTCTTTCGCATTGGTTTCTTCTAGGCCAGCGTTTTGAAAAGGTTCTTTTTGAAGCTCAACTGCAGTAGTATCAATTCTATTTTCTGTGGGAAAATTTTCCTCGGGAATAGTTTCTTCTTGGAACTCATTGCTTGGGGTAGAGGGGATAGTGGGAATAATTGCTGGTTCCTCGCTTGGAAGGTTTTTTTCTTCGTTACTTCCATTAGTGCTGATTGCAATATTTGAAGTGTTGGGAGTAGGTGGAGGGGTGATATTTGAAGATGTCTTTGCGGATGGAGAAGGAGAGAAAATTAGGACTAATAGTAAAATGAGAATGCTAAAAAAAAGTGTACCTCCTATGAGTGCAATGTAAAAAAGCTTTTTATTCCCACCAGAGGATTCTGGGAGAAATGGAGGCATCGGTTGATTTAATTTTTGATCAGCGGAGTTATCATTGAGTGATTTCTCAACTCTTTTTAAGGCATCAGTAATAAGGCTCATTATGTAATACGGATTTCTTTAATGGCTCTAGCGACGTCTCCATAATTGACGCAGTCACCTACTCTTACGAAAGAAGCGAGTAAGGACTTGTCACAAATATTATTTATGATTCGCGGAATACCATTACTTTTGTGAAAGATTTTTCTCATTGCCCAGTAAGTAAAATTGGGTCTACTAGAACTTCTTGTTAAATTTAGCCGATGTTGGATATACATGCAAGTTTCTTTAAAAGAAAGTGAACTTAAATCAAAATGAACTAAAATACGTTGTTTGAGTTGGCGCAATTCTTTTTGTTTGAGTTTATCTTTAAGTTCGGGTTGGCCCATGAGAATGATTTGGATCAATTTTTGGGTATCGGTTTCTAGGTTTGAGAGAATACGAATTTGCTCAAGAACTTCGAATGAAAGATTTTGTGCTTCATCAATGATTAGAACAACTTCCTTACCATTTTGTGCAAGATTTAGAAGAATATTATTAATTTTGCCTACCAAATCAATGTCGGACTTTGGTGAGACTGGTTCTCCAAGTTCTTGGAGAAAGTCTCTAAGCAGTTGCTGTTCTTGAACTCTGGGATTGAGGATGAGGGCAGTCTCGTACTTATCTTTATCCAGTTCATTTAATAGTTTGCGGCAAAGGGTGGTTTTGCCACAACCCACTTCACCGGTAAGAACGATGAACCCTTTTTTTTCTTTAATACCATAACGCAGATAAGCTAAGGCATCATGATGCATGGGGCTTAGAAATAGAAATTTGGGATCAGGGGTAATATTGAAAGGCATTTCTGAAAATCCAAAATAGTCTTGATACATACAGTATTTATTTTTTAGATGTTTTATTCTTGATAACGGCCATTAAATAAGGCTGATTAACTATTGATAATAAATGAAAGTTATTCATTGGTACAAGTTTTTATATCTATTATTTGCGGGATTATTTTTACTAGTAATCTTTGGGTTCGGGCTATCGCTTCTAAAAACATACAGGGAAGGTAAAATTTTTGAACAAACGCACAGCAATTTACATGATCGTTTAATTAAAGCCAAAAATGAATTAAAAGTGCAAGAAGATTATCTCAAACGTTTCAATAATGATCCTAATTTTTTTGAATGGGTAGTCCGTCAACGCATCGGTTTTGTAGAACAGAATGAAATCATATTTCGTTTTAGCGATGAAAATCCAAAGTCTATAAATAAATGAATTTAGATTCGGTAAAAGATCTAGTAGGGAAATTCGAACAATTTGGCCAAGGGCATGTATTTAATAGATTTAAGGATTTATCGGCCCCACAACAATTGGATTTTCTTAAGCGTGCTAGTTTAATTGATCTAGATAATCTCGCTACATTGGTCAATACTGTACGCTCTCAAGAAATTGAAAGTGAAATACATACACATTTGAAGCCTGTAAATCAATTGCTACAATCTTTTCCTAAAGAGCATTATGAAGATTATAAAGAGTTTATTATCAAGGGGGAAGAGATGATACGACAAGGGCGAGTCAGCGCGCTTCTTGCCGCGGGCGGAGATGGAACACGTTTAGGTTTTTCTGGGCCCAAGGGCATGTTGCCTGTTACATTAATTAAAAAGAAAAGTTTATTTCAACTATTTGCAGAACAAATTCAACTGGCACAGAAGCGTTATCAGTCAACAATTCCGTGGTTCATTATGACGAGTGAAGGTAATCACGATCTCACTAATCAGTTTTTTTTGGATAATAATTATTTTGGATTACAAGAGGTATATTTTTTTAGACAAAACTTATGTGCCGTTCTTGATTTTGATGGGAAACTTATTTTGGATGAAAATGGTTTAATTGCGATGGCTCCTGATGGTCATGGAGGTTGTTTCAATGCATTGGCTTCTAATGGACTTTTGGAAAAAATGGAATTGTTAGGCATTGATATTCTGAGCTACTTTCAGGTGGATAATCCTCTTGTAAAGTGTATCGACCCATTGTTTATTGGGCTGCATGTTCTTTCAAAGGCAGAAATGTCCTGTAAAGGGGTTAAGAAACGCAATGCTTCGGAACGTGTAGGTATTTTTTGCCAAGACCATGAAACCGTTAAAGTAGTGGAATATTCGCAGGTTTCCCAGAAAATGCTGGAAATGGAAGATGTACAGGGAGAATTAATGTTTAATATCGGTAATACAGGAATTCATCTGATGAATCGAGATTTTATACAAAAAATCAATAATAGTAATCCTTTGCATTTTTATAAAACAAAGAAAAAGGTAACATTTCTAGATAGAGATAAGGCGATTGTTATTCCTGCAGAACCCAATGCTTACAAATTTGAAAGATTGATTTTTGATGCCCTTCCTGAAGCAGAAAATGTAGTTTTATTAGAAGTTGCACGAAAAGAGGAGTTTAGCCCAATAAAAAATGCAGAAGGCGACGATTCATTAGAGTCTTTTAAAAAGGATCAGTTATGTCTATATATTGAATGGCTTAAAAAGGTGCATATAGATGTTCCTTGCGGTGAAGATACTATTCCTGTTTTTAATATTGAAATAAGTCCTTTTTTCGCAGATAACCAAAGTGCTTTTATTGAAAAATGGCAATCGTTAGCGCAAAAGCCAGAGATATTAACAGAAATTTATTTAGAATAAAATGGTACACAGTCTTGAAAATGATTTAGCAAAAGCAAAGAACGAAGGAAGTCTGCTTGTTTCAGCCTATGAAAATATAAAAATGTGGTTGGACGCAGGATTTTTGCCTCAATGGGCAATCGATTCTATTGGAGAATTGGTTCAAAAAAAAGCTTGGGTTGAACTGAATGATCGATTTTTCCAGCATCTTTTCTTCGGCACTGGAGGCATGCGCAGTCGTACTATAGGGAAATTAGTTACTAAAATCGAACAAGGTACCTCCAAAGAGGGCCCTGAATATGCCGCAGTGGGCACGAATATGTTGAATGATTTCAATATCATACGTTCAACTGTAGGTCTGTATCGTTATTGTAGAAAAAATTTGGAAAAGGATGAAATGGCGAAGCTTGTTATTGCATATGATGTTAGGTATTTTTCCAAACATTTTTGTTTATTAACGGCTTCGACTTGGAGAAAACTCGGTGGGCAAGTTTATATTTTTGATGGCCCGAGATCTACGCCTCAATTAAGTTTTTCTGTTCGTTATTTGAATGCAACGGTTGGTGTTGTTATTACTGCTAGCCATAATCCTCCCTTTGATAATGGATTTAAAGTCTATTATAAAGACGGGGGGCAAATGGTTTCACCGCATGTCGAAGGGGTTATTAGGGAAATCAAAGGGGTGGAACTTTCAGATATTGCTCAGTACTTAGAAATTGATAAAGAAGAAATTGTTGTTTTAAGCCATTCTGCTGATGAAGCTTATGAAGAAATTGTTTTAAATACAGTTCTCGATAAAAAAGTAGTAAAAGATCAACGGCCAAAGATTGTGTATTCGCCATTGCATGGCACAGGACAAATGATTGCGATTCCTGCAATGAAAAAGGCTGGTGTAGATCTTGTATTAGTGGATGAGCAAATGAGCATGGATCCGGCATTCCCAACTGTCAAATCTCCAAATCCTGAAAATGGGGAAGCATTTTCAATGGGAATCAAAAAAGCAAAATCTGTCGGAGCACAAGCTGTACTTGCCAC
>JABDAI010000015.1 GCA_013289195.1 Verrucomicrobiota bacterium | reverse complement strand
TGGTAGTTCTCTGAGTGGAGCTGGAGATGTGAACGGCGATGGAATAGATGATATTTTAATTGCTGCCTCTATTTTCGCTTTCCAAAATTATGTAATATTTGGTAATAGAAACTCATGGCCTGAAATAATAAATCTTGCTGATCTGGATGGAAATAATGGTTTTGTCATCGGAGGCAGTGGTTATTCTGTGAGTGGAGCTGGAGATATTAATGGAGACAATATTGCTGATATTTTAATTGGGGATCCAGATGCTCAGGATGGTATTTTAACAGGTCAAAGCTATGTAGTCTTTGGAAGTAGAGGGTCATGGCCTAAACTATTTCACCTTCTTGATCTCGATGGTGTTAATGGTTTTTATATACATAGGGGTGCATCTCAAAACAGCGGATATTCGGTGAGTAGAGCTGGAGATGTAAACGGCGATGGCATAGACGATATATTAATTAGTGCTGAGGATGTTAGCACATGGTTAGCTGTAACTTTTGTCATTTTTGGTAATAAAAATCCTTGGTCAAAAGATTTTGATCCACAAAAACTCGACGGTACGAATGGTTTCATTATTTATGGAACTGTTGGTTCTTCGCCAAATTATCATAAGGTCAGTGGAGCCGGAGATGTAAACGCAGATGGGATTGATGATATTTTAGTTAGCGATTTTTTTGCTAATACTGTTTATGCAATATTTGGAAGTAAACAAAGATGGCCAGCAGCATTTCATGCTAAAGACTTAAATGGAGAGAACGGTTTTATCATACATTGCATCTATCCAAAAGATGAAATGGGTACATCCTTAAGCGAGGCTGGGGATGTAAATGGAGATGGAATAGGAGATATTTTAATTGGTGCAGGACAAAATTCAAATGGAGGAACAGGACAAAGTTATGTAATATTTGGTAGCAGAGGATCATGGCCTAAAGATTTCTATCTGGTCGATTTGAACGGTAGCAATGGGTTTAGTATCAACGGTCACGCAGGTGACTTTAGTGAAACTATTGTGAGCAATGCCGGAGATGTGAATAAAGATGGCATCACTGATATATTAATTGGGGCTCCACAGTTTCGCAATAATATAGGTTTAAGTTACGTAATTTTTGGAAAGAAAGGGAATTGGCCGGCTGTGATTAGTCGAAGTGATCTTGATGGAAATAATGGCTTTATTATTAATGGAATTAATACAGGTGATTATAGTGGATGTGCAGTCAGTGGCGTTGGAGATATCAATGGAGATGGAATTTCAGATATTTTGATAGGTGCTAACGGAGCCAGGAATACGGCAGGGCAAAGCTATATTATTTTTGGAAATAAAACAAAATCTTCTAAGAACTAAAAGTATAATATTAATGCTCTTCCTAATAAAGTTCAAAGTCCTCTAAAATACTCAATATCCTAAGAAAAATAAGCCTCTGATCCTTTTAAACTGGTAAAAAGAAATCAGATATTATATTCAATTTTAATATGATTATATACGGCTTGGACCATGTTGAAGATTTACTAAAAGGCCCTGTTCATTTAGCGATTGGTACTTTTGATGGAGTGCATGTAGGACATCAAAAGCTGATTAAATCTGCAATCAAAGAAGCTCGGCAATCAAATGGAATTTCGGTAGTACTTACTTTTTGGCCCCACCCTAGTCATTTTTTCAATCCCAGTTCCCCTGTGCCAACAATCATGTCGGGGGAAATAAAAAATCATTTTCTTGAAGAACAAGGAGTTGATATTGTCATTCAGCAAAAATTTACGGATGAGTTTGCACATTTGAGTCCCGAAGATTTTGTTAAATTGCTAATGAAAGTATTTCCTGAGCTTAAAGCAATTTATGCAGGAAATGATTTTCGTTTTGGGTATCAAAGACAGGGAGATATTTCTTTTTTAGAACGTATTGGGAAAGTTTTGGACTTTAGCGTCGTTAAACAAAAAAATGTAAGCTACAAAGGTAAAAGAATTAGCAGCACACGGATTAGGGAAGCACTTCAAACAGGCAATATAAAAGAAGCCAATATTATGTTAGGCTATCCGTATTTTAGTATGGGCCTCGTTGTAACGGCGGCTTCTCCCTTAAGTATTGTTTGGAGGCCTGAAGTAAAACCAAAATTTGGGACTTACGACATAAAAGTCCATAGCAGAAATAGAACAAAAAAATATGAGGGTATCGGGTACTATGGCAATAACTTGGAATTCCCTGATAATGAAAATCCTAGACTAGAAATTTATTTACCAGAACCCACTGAACTTGGACCTGCAGACGCATTAACTATCGAATGGTTTCAATTTTTGAATCCGGAATCAAAATACGATTCAAAAGTCACTTTAATACACAATTCGGGTACACCAAACTAAGTCTTATAGGAGCATTTTTAAAAGAATAATTATAAATGAGAAAAAGACTATTGACGATTCATCAGGAAATATTTTTTATCAATTGATACAAGTTTTTAAAAATGAAAATTAATTTTAAAACTTACTTTGATACAGTAAAAAAATATTATCAGTGCTTCATCCGCTTTATTTTTGATACAAATAATGTTACTAGTTGTAATTGGAACCAAGACCAGATAGCTAACGCTTGTACTTTAAAAAAGACAATTGCTCCTCCAATTAAATTCACCTGCATCGTAATTGCCCTCGGCGTAGGCTTTTTTGTAATTTGGGGAAGTTTGGCGAAACTTGATAGTGCTACTGTGGCCCCTGGATTTGTTGTCTTAAGCGATAATTACAAGACCATCCAGCATTTGGAAGGAGGTATTATTGACAAAATCTTGATCAAAGAAGGTGACTTAGTCAACGTGGATCAACCTCTAATAATACTTAATGATACTGCTGCAAAATCAAGGCTGCAAATGATTTTGAGTCAATTAAGAAGTACAAAAGCTATTGAAAACCGATTGCTTGCCGAGCAGCAGGGGGAGAATAGTGTTACTTATTCAGAAGAAATATTCGATACCCACATTCCAGAGGTACAGAAAATAATCAATACCCAGGACGCTCTTTTTCGAACCAGAGTGCAATCTGTTAAAGGTAAAATCGATATTCTTTTGCAAAAGATAGCACAATATAAGGAACAGATCAAAGGACTTGAAACAACGAAAGATGCATTAGAACTGCACTCACTACTTACAAAAGAACAAGTAGGCAATATGCAAACCTTGTTTGATCGGGGATGCACTGCAAAAACGGATTTATTTGAAATCAAGAAAAAACATCTGGAAATGGAAGGAAGACTAGGCGAAATTAAAGGAAACATAGCAAGTGTAGGTGAAGCCATATCTGAAACGCAGTTACAGATGTTGGATTTTGTAAATGACAATCAAAGAGAAATCAACGATCAACTTCAAAAGACCCAGGCACAAATATTAGATTTACAAGAACAATACCAAGCAGCACAGGACGTTTTAAATAGAACAATCATAAAGGCACCTACTGCTGGAATTATTACTGGAATGCAATATCATACTATCAGTGGAGTCATTGGCTCTGGAGCAAAAATTATGGATATAGTGCCTCAAAATGACGAACTTATCATCGAAGCCCAGGTAATGCCGAAAGATATGGAAAGCATTAAAGTAGGCTTGCGCACCAAAGTACAATTAAGTGCTTATAAAAGTAGATTAGTCCCTAGAGTCGAGGGCGAAGTGATATATTTTTCTGCAGATAGGATCCACGATGAACGAAGTAAGTACCCTCATTACATCGCAAGAATTCGTATTCCCAAAGAAGCTCTAGATAAAATAAACTATGATGTAAAATTATATCCAGGAATGCCAGCGGATGTATTCATAGTAAAAGGAGAACGAACCTTTTTGCAATATATGGCAAGCCCTATTACCGATAGCCTACATAGAGCCTTTAAGGAAAAGTGAAATTGAGGGCCCAATTCTGATGGAATAGCATGTATAAAATTATCCTTGTTTTTTGTCAGTTTTGATTTTTACTGAAGAGAGTTCGGGATTTATTAACATTTAAATTTTATATTTATGAATAGAATTAGACACGAGATCTATGAAACGGGATATGGAATGTTTGAAGAGGTGAGTGATACACTAGAAATGCTATCTACAGCAAACGGAAGAGGAAGAATAGCGGCGAGGATGATGATAGATGAAGCGCTCGCACTAGTAGTCAGTGCTGGAATTACTGGGGGAATTCTTGCAAGACGGTACATAGTAGAACAAGTAAGGAAACATCCTGAGACTGCAAAGGCTGCTGCTGTAGGAGTAGGTTTTGGCGTTGTAATCTATGGGGGCTATTGTATATACAATCGTAGTCTAGAAGAGAATAAAGAAATTTAGGAAGAGTCGGGCAATGAACCTTATAGGCCTGGAGTCCTTAAAAAAGGAGGTGTCTACCGAAGCTGAGAAATCTTTTGACGAATTCTATAACGCCACAAGTCCTTCTCTCGAAAATGTATAACCATCCCTAATTAATTAATACAGGTAAACAGCTCACTGATGGCTCGACCCAGATAATTTGGGTTAGTTAGTTAAATGTCATTGATCTCATGATACAGCACTTAACAGAGCTCCTGTATTAAAAATATAGCATAGAAAAAAATTACTTAAGTGTTCAAGATCAATTCTTAAAGCTTGCCTTTTGGGCTTCTTATGATTCTCTATTAAATTCTATGGCTAATAACTCTAATGGAAAAGTGGTAGGCAATTCTGCCAAAAGACTTGTTGTTGGTTCTAATGAACCTTCTTTTGATAAATACAAGGTGGAAAGTTCTCCAGTTGATAAAAAGCGAAGTCAAGAAATTGACGACGATGTTATTTTTGAAGCTTCTCCAATAATTGAACGTGATTGGGCAATGGACAAAGAGGATCCTTTGAAAGATATCGTCAACTATGATACAAAAGAGAGTATTCCTTATGGTAAAACACTTGACTTAAGTAAGTATTGGAATCTCAAAACGGTTAAAGTTGGAAAAATAGAAGGAACACTTATTTTGCCGGCTGATGTTACGGAATTTGAGTGCGCGGATATTACCAATATTGTAGAAAAAGAAAATAAATGGTTAGCCGATATAAAAGAGGAAGTAGAGGAAAATGAAAGAGATAGCAATTACAGGGCAAGGTGGGTAGAAAGTGAAAGTAACTTTAGTGAAGTATTGAGAGAAATAGGCGAATACAACCGCAAGGATTTGGATTTCATGGAGCGTCAATTGGCAAAAAAAGACCCTTCTAAAATTCCAACAATTGATTTAGGTAATTGTACTAAGCTCACAACAGTTAAAGTAGGAAGCATTGAAGGTAACATGGCGATCTTTTTTCCGAACCCTTCTGTTATTAAAAACGTTGAATTCCAGAATATTTCCTCTGGTAACATCCTTGATTTAACTTCCTGTTCCAGCCTTACGATACTGAAAGTAAAAAATATTCAAAGAGAACTTAAATTGCCGTTTAATATTGAAAGCTTTGAATGTATGACTCTTAGGGCTGAGAATATTCCTATTTCAAGGCATTGCTCCAATCTAAAGATTCTCAAAGTAGGAAAGATTGATACCATGCTACGCTCGCGTGATATGTCTTCTAGTATTGAAAACTTTGAATGCGAGAATGTTAACAATCAACTTTCTTTAAGAAGTTGCTCCAAACTTAAAACAGTCAAGGTAGGAAGTGTTTGGGCTCGAATTGATTTACCTTCAACTGTCGAAAACTTTGTATGTAGGGATGTTGGGTACATGTCTCCTCTAGACTTAAGTCATTGTTCTAACCTTACAACAGTCAGCATGGGAAGCATAGAAAGAATACCTAAATTGCCACCTAGTGTTAAGATTTTCCAGTATGAGGACAATAGTTGTTTAGCTCATTCTCCTATTGATTTAAGACATTGTTCTAATCTAACAATGGTTAAAGTAGGAAAAATTGGAAAAATGGGCTCAATTCTATTACCACCTAGTAAAGTGGAATTGAAGAGCAGAAATGTTGTTAATCAAACACTTGACTTAACTAACTATCCTAGTCTTAGCGGTGTTGAACTTGGAAAGGTTTACAACACGTATCGGGTTCCTATTGAGGGTACCACCAGACCGTTGACCGCTACAGCTGAAGATTGGTTATGGTTGTTTAGGTATGATATCAATAAAACCTCAATACAACTCCCCTCAAATATTACTCATTTTGTGTGCCAAGGTATCCAATATGGAGCCACAGTTAATTTGAGTCAGTGTATCAATCCCCTAAAGGTGAGAGTGAATGGTAATATTGAAGGAACACTTAAGCTGCCACCCACTACTACTAGTTTTGAATGTGAGGATATTTCTTATAGCACTACCTACTTAGGGATGGGCCTTTGTAACGGTGCTGTTATTTGTGGTTTAGGGCAATGCACAGACCTCACAACAGTTTCGGTAAAAAAAATTTATAGAGGGATGTTAAGATTACCGGATAGTGTTATCTCCTTTGAGTGTCATGGCATTTATGGTAGTGTTGTTGATTTAAGCCAGTGTAAAAAAATTACATCAGTTTCCGTAAAATATTCTAGTGGAACATTAATTTTACCACGTAAAGGTCATGAGTGTGTGGTTGATATACCTCTTGGTGCTAAAGTAATTTGGGTCGATTAGGCATTCTCAATCTGCTTCTTCCATCGGTTAAATATAACCCATGAGTGGTTTCGTATATATTCGACAATAGGCACCCAATCCGTCAGTAGCTTAGCTACAAAGACACTATTGAGGCTACTCCAGAAATAGTCATTGAATTTTAATCGGCTTGACCCTAACTTATTTTTGATGATTTTGTCATTCACACTTATATTTATAACAGTCCTTTTTTATTTTGTTTTTATTGGATCTGTCAGATTAATTAAAGTCTATTATAGTTTACTTGGTTGAAACGTTCCCAAATATGTAATATGTTTTAAAATATGTTCTACTCTATCATACGACAACACTGTGCTGCAAGCATCTACTATTGAACCGTCGACAAAAAACTCAGGATGTTGTTTCGCAATCTTTATTACAAGCTCTGGATTGGCTTTAGTAAAATCTTTCACCACTTCATAAGACCTATTCTCAGATTTCATTACGCCCAGATTCATTGCTTCGAAACATAACATCTGAGCCATTTCTACATTATCATCGTTGTTTCCTAATTCCCCTAATTGCCTTTTAAGATAATCTTTTTCTAGATATCCTTTGACGCCCCAATCTTTTCCAAGACTGAGGCTACTCCACCCATGCTTATAGCACCATGTTTGATCATCCACAATTCTGACTATGCTATTTAGAACATTTTCTTGAATTTTTTGTTTTAAAGTTAATAAGATGTCACTGGCTTCTCCTCGAGATACAATGATTAATCGATTTTCTATTTCCTTAAAATTTGGCTGTAATGGCTCTATTGCTAATCGAATCTCTTTTGTGCTCTTATCCTCTTTACCAAATGTAGGCAAATATATGCTATAGGCTTGTTTCATACATTCCAGGCCTTTATTAGTATCTCCCAATTTCAGATAGTCATCACCAAGCTTATGTAAGCCCAATGCGATACCAAGATGGTTCCGAAGCTGTCCGTAATAGTTTAATAATTCCTCCCAATAATATATTGCCTCTTTGTAATTAATGTCTGCTAAATCATAATGGTTTCCAAGGCTAAATAGTAATTCCTCTCTACCTGTAAAATTCAAATTTACTTTTTTTGCTTCTCTAAGTAGCATTCTTGCATGATTACTCCATTCAGCTGGTGATTGCTGGTCATTTGCATGAGCTTTAACACATTGAAATGGATTCTTTAATTTCATTATTAGCTTTTTCAATATTTCTTGAGACTCACCTTTATCCTCTTCAATGAGTGCTTTTTTTGTTTCATCTTGTACTATTTTATGACTTAATTTGAGCACGGTTTTATTTTGATTTTTTACCACATTAATTAATGATAATTTCTCTAGTTCATAAACATGTCCCTCCAAGTTTGCTTGTGTTTCTGTCATTAGGTTACCTATGAATTGCGATGATGTTCCTTCCATATCGAGGTATGCCAAATATTTTAGCAATAACCAACTTTTCGGAAATCGATTTTTTAAATCCCGAAATAATATTTCCACTTCAGGATAGATTTCTTCATTTTGGATTTTACTCATTTTAATAGCTTTGTACTCTTCTAAAAATTGATCTATACTTTGGAAAGGATGGGCGTTCAAATAAGCTACTATTTTAGACAATCTAAATGGAGACGTCCGAACAATTTTTACTAATCGTCCCGCTTCTTTTTCAATTTCTTTTTCACTTCTCCCTTTTTCACGTTGTTCAAGGCCCATTTTCAAATACGATATGGCCTCTTGCTTACTAAAACCGTTTACATTTATTGTCTTAATGCCTATTCCTTCCAATAAATTAACATTTCTTGATGTAATAATTACTTTTATACAATTCGGAAGATTCTTTAAGAACGGCTTAATTTTTTCCTCTTCCTCTACATTATCAAAAATGAGTAATACCTTCTTTTTAAGTCGTGCAAGAACTCCATATACTTCATCTCTAATGGCTTCAAGATGCAATCTATTGATGATAATATGCAATTCCCTTGCCAATTGAAAAAATTCCTCCTCAATTTCTGTTCCTTTTATCCACCTTACTTGCCAATTCTCTTGCATTCGATCTCTTCCCCAGTTTTCAGCTAAAGTACTTTTACCCATACCTCCTGCGCCACTGATTAAAACTACAGCATTTTTACTGAATTTATCTTGCAATTCTTCTTTCTTACCATGGATTTCTTTATAGTTGTGTGCCGCAAAAGGAAGATTGTCAGGCAATTCCTTTATTAGGGATTGCTTCATTTCCATTATTGTGTGTTCAATTCCTTCTTTTTGCCATACCTTTCGTATATCTTTAGGTATTACCTGCAATAATCTTTGCGTTCTTTGTCTGATGTCATCAATATCGTAGCCTGGATTGGGTATTAAGATTTTTTGCGGTCCATTCCGATTAATTTTAAAACTTGCTAGCAGTTCTTCCAGTTGGGTTTTTACTATAGGTAATATATCCTCTCGCTCTCCTAGCTTCTCTTTAAATTCAAACAATTTATATAAATATTTATCTACACTATCTGTAATGAGTTTTAGCTCATGCACATTCTTGCCTTCTCTATACTTTACCAAAGCAATCAACTCAAACCTTTCATCAAAAATTTTCATTCTTTTTTCAGGGCTTTTCTCATCTTCATTTGATATTTTGAAATCTATATGCTCATAATACTTCCAATATTGTTCCTGATTTATGTCTTTTTTTAGAGCATTATCGACCAGCTCGACAGTACCCTCTCCAATCATATAGTCAATTGCAAGACGTAAAGGTACCTGAGCCCGAGGCGGCACTATATTTGCAATTACTTCCCTTAAACCACTGATGAGAACCCCAATAATGCTCATGAGTGTATTATCATTAATAATATAATAATCAAAACCCCAATTTACCCTATATCCTACGCCTGCCCCTATTGCTGCCGACGCAATAGGCGGCACACCAGCAGAGGTAGCAGCAAGGGTAGTTAATGTATTTACACCCGCTACAGCAACTCTTTTGGCAGCTCCAGCAATTTCTTGTCCTTTTTGAGAAAAGGTTCTTTGATCTCCCTTATACACAATCCTTGGCCAATCACGGATCGTTTGGCACTTCGTGGGTTTACCTGTTTTAGGATTAAAGCATGTTAATATTCCCCATAAATCATGCCCTTCAATCGCCAAAATAGGTTTAATTTTATCACCTAGTGTATTCTTTATTGAAGCGGGCATTTTTCGCTCAATCCGTTTTGTCATCTTCATGAGTGGGTCTACTTTGTAAACCCTACCTACATGGCTATTACAACAATTAGCTGGATTAGGGTGTGCTAAATAAGTTACTATGTCTAAGTCTTCTAATTTTACACGATCATTTATATTATTTGATTGCAATTTTTCCATCATTGGCAACGTTCCAGGGCTATCAAAGGTCACTGCTTTTATATCATAATACTCACAAAAGGCATAACTATAAAAGGCACTAAGCTCCGCAAGCCATGCGCCTAAAGAATGTCCTGTAAATGACAATCGATACCCAGCGTTTTTAGCTATTTCGATAGCCTCTTCGGTGGCTTGTAAATTGCGAGCTTGTTGACCAACTACAATTTGATTACCCAATATCTCTTCAAAATTCGTTTTCCAATCGCTATTTTTTTGAAGTAAGCTACTAATCGTATCCATTACTCCACCTTCTGTTCCTCTAATGGCTAAAACGACTTGATGCGTCGTATGATTGATATAAATAGCTGCATAATATCCACTTACTTGCGTATCAGGATAAACTTTTTCTACTTTCCAATTTTTTAAATGTTCATCAACAGTCGGATCTAAAGTAACATTACTTCCGCAGGCAGAATCTTTATACGCATGCTTACTCAATAGTCCATGAGTATAATCATTAGGATGATGCCTATAATTTCTATTATTTTCGATTAGCTTAGATTCAATTTGTTGTAAAATTTTATCATCTGCAGCAAACTGGGTTTCATGCCATGATATATAGCCTAATTCTGTATTATTTGAAATGGATTTATACAAGCCATTCATTTCTATTGCTGTTAATCTAAACTTCACAGTTACTGCAACAATGCATGGGTCATTCTTTGCTAATGCAGCGGTCAGTTGTTCAAAATTTTCTTTCGTAAGACTTTTGTTTAGCCCTCCTGAGATTTCTTCACAGATACTTGCTGCGCAATTATTGGGTCGAAGCCTGTACTGAGTATTATCATTCAAACTAAAGTGGCGGCATGCTTGGCTGGCACGGCCTGAGGATGCAAGAGCTGTTTGAATTCTAAAAGCGGTAAAAAATAGATTTATACTTCCGCCATGGCTATTAACTGTGTTTATTGGTCTAAGCATTTTTTTAATAAATTCTGTATTCTTTTCATAATCCATCGAAAAATACCTGATCAGGTATTAATTTTCGGATACATGGATAATGTTTACAAATATGAATTAAATCAAGAAAAAGTTTTTACTTAACATTCTCGATCCTGTTGACTTAAGTAATTCCAATACTTCTTTGAGCTAATACCAAATCTCACTCTAAAATGAACAAATGCCGACTTGCCTTTATGCCATCTAATGAGCCTTCTTCACTCCCAAGTGCTCGATCAGAATGTCATTATCTGGCATAAATTCAAGCGACCTTTGTTCATTTTAGAATGAGATTTGGTATAACTGCTTTTTCAGTACAATTCAATCTTAATACCACGTCTCAAATAAGTAGGAATATCGATATCTTCGCCATTAATTAAAATAGGCTCTAGTTGTCCGAAATAGCCTCTTCCAATAGCCATATTATCTAAATCGGTTGGATCGTTGCCTCCTATGGGTTTTTTAGGACTTCTGCGTTTCTCGTTTTTTGTTTCAGGGGGAAGGTCGTCAAAGAGGAATTGTTGCTGGGGATAGCTCTTTCCATCTGATCGAACGCTTGAAACACTTCTTGGCGAACCTTTATTGATATCGGAGATTCCTATAACTACTATTTCTAGGTAATCTTCTCTAGTTTCATCAATAATAGCTCCAATGGCAGTATTCTCCTTGCTATTAAAATGGCTAGAAAGAAAGGCCCCGATATCATGAATATTTTGCAAAGATAAATTTTTTCCTCCTTTGATGTTGATTAACAAACTATCGGCACTTTGATGTGCATGAGGCGTATAAAGTATAGGACAGCATGCTACTTCATTCAATGCTCTTTTGCAATAATCCGCTCCTTGTGCAGCCCCTAGCCCGAATAATGTTTTTCCTCCTCCATTGGAGAATATGTGTTTAAGACTCGAAAAATCGAGATTAATAATGCCAACTTCGTAAATCATACCACTTATTGCATTCACTGCGCATCTAATCCAAAAGCTAGCCAGTTCAAAGGCTTCATTCACTGTAGCTGAGCGAGGAAGGCTTTGTAATAACAAATCATTAGGCAAAGGAATCGTCACATGCCCAGCAATACGAAGGTCCCCAAGAGTTTTTTCAGCAAGTTGATGCTTTTTACTTCCTTCTAAAGTAAAAGGCATCATTACCAATGAAATTACTAGGGTACCTTGTTTCATAGCAAGACGAGCAATATAAGAAGCGATTACGGATCCTACGCCACCCCCAAGACCTGCAATAATGAAAAGTAAATCGACATTTTGAAGGGACGCTTCAATTTTTTCTTTATCGAGTTCTAGAGCTTTTAAGGCAACGGAAGCGTCTCCACCAGAACTTAAACCGCGAGTTACAGTATGCCCGATAGTTAATTTTTCTAATTTCTCTGTCATTTGAATCGATTGCAGTGTCTTAATATCAGTATCAATGACAAGATAGGAAAGATGCGGGTAAGGTTGCGCAAGAAGATGGTTAACACTATTAACTCCTGCACCTCCAATCCCTATAACTTTTGTACGAACAGCTTCCATTATTTATAAATCTTTTTTTTATATTAACCTCGGTTCGGGATAGAGAAAAGCGAAAAATGAACCTCTTTTGAGCCCAAATTTTTGAGAATTTTCTTGGACACCCGTAGGTGCTATTTCAAAAATTCTCAAAAATTTGTTTTTCAAAATAGTTTTATTTTTCATCTTTTTTATCCCAAACTGAGGTTGTTAAACATCTTAGCAACTTTGTTCAAAATTCCTGGCTTTTGAACTTTCAATATCCCTTTCTTTTCTTGACTGCGTAGCGCATAATGCAGGAGACCTAAAACCGTACTGTACTCCGGATCTCGAAGGCTCTCACAGGCCCAAGGAGGATTATCACCCAAACGTGCATCCACTTCAAAAACTTCTTTGGCTATTCTATCAATGTGTGATAAACGAGAACATCCTCCAGTCAAGACGATCCCCGCAGCAAGATCTTTTAATCGAAAATCCACTTCAATTTGCTTGCGAACAAAAGAAAAAAGCTCTTTCATACGCGCTTCAATAATTTGTATGACAGCGTTTTTGTTAATATTTCTTGGAACAAATGAATTTTCCGCATTGATAGTGAACGTATCTTGCACATCCTCCATATTAGAATAAAGATTCTGTTTTTTTATTATTTCACATTGATTACGATCTAGACGGAGACCTAAACTGATATCATTGGTAATATGGTCGCCTCCAATGGGAATAACTCCTGTTTGAGTGACGTAGCCTCCTCGATAAACTGCATAATCCGTTGTCCCTCGGCCTATATCGATAACCAAAATTCCATTCATTTTTTCCGTTTGATCCGCTACCATAGAACCCGAAGCAATACTTGAAATAATTACGTCTTCTACCTTAATCCCAAAGCTGTTGACAACATGAATATTGTCGCGAACCTTTCGCAAATCTCCATGAACTGACCAATAACCCACTTGTAGCTTCTGTCCCTGAATATTTAAAGGATTGGTAATAATGCGGCCATCTAATTTAAAAGGATTTTGGATATGATGAATATAAACACGCTCAGCAGGCAATTGCTTATTTTTTGCATCCTTTGTTACGCGTTCAATATCATCTTGCATAACAGAGCTATCAGAAGAACCAATATTTACGGAACTTTCATTTAAAAACCCTTGTAGATGATAACCGGTTTGCGCAAGAAAGGCAGAACTTAAATTAACACCCGCTTTACTTTCAGCTGCTAAAATTGCAGCATGCGTCACAGTGCAAGCTGCCTGGAAATCAACTACTTCACCCTTCATGATGCCTTGAGAAGGTGATTCTCCTACACCAATAATATTAAGACTAGCTCCATCTATAATTTCACCTATAGCCACTACAACTTTGGCTGTACCCATTTCAATAGCTCCAATTATATTATCTTTATTCATTCTAGAAAATTTCTTTTACTTACTATTTGCGACTTTAACAACAGCTTGATTTTCTAAAGAGAGATCAATGCGCTCAATAGTTGCTAGTTTCTGTTTCGAGGCATAGGAAATAATGGAATTGAGTCGTCCCAACTGCAATTCAAATTTCTCAGGTGCAAAAATAATTTCACCTATATTTTTTGTTTTAACTTTTATAAAAGCCCCTAAGTCTTGATTTCCATATAAACAATATTCCAAAGAAATACTTTTCCAATATTTAAAAAGATGCGGAGATTCTAATCGAGCACAAGAAAGCAGTTCATCTACATAATTCATATAAGCTATTCTTTTAAAAGATTTACCTGTTTTATACAACTGAATACCAGTTAGATAAGGCAAAGACTGCAATTTTTGCTTAGAATAACCATAGCCTTTAAAGACATTGCCCTCTTTTGAAACTAATAAGCCTTGCCGTTTCCCTAATTCATTCACACAGATCAGTTTAACAATTGGCAAATATTCATGAATAGTAATTTTGAGGCTATCTGGGAATTGTCGCTCCACTTCAGCTTCTCGTATTTGTCCAATGGACTCTAATCGACTTTGTAATTCAAAAATATCGACGTTCATTATGCCAATATCTTTCGGTAAGTTTAAAAAGGGTAAAATTAATGCTCTTGTTAATACACCATTAGTTCGAATTTCAATATTTTTAACAGGAAAAGTGATAAATGAAGCATGACTTTTATAAAAATGGATAGAAAAAACAAGTGTGCATGCTAATATAATAAAACATATAAAAAATAGGCCTGTTCTTAAACATAAGGAAAAGTAACGCTTTTTTGAATGAATTGTAATGCCTTTCAATCCTGACTGAGTAATAGTGCGCCAACTATTATCGTTAGTCGGGGTTTTTGAAAAGGTCTTAGTCATATCAAATACTTATTATCCTTTTAATACCGCCAATTCCTCATCCCATTTTTTACCTAAAAATAAAACCTCAGGCTCTAAGGAAATTCCACAATTATTATAGACTTTTTCCCGGATAATATGGATCAACTGAACAATATCTTTTGAAGTCGCATCCCCATTATTGATAATAAAATTACAATGCAGTGAAGAAACTTGCGCTCCCCCTACTTTTAATCCTTTAAGACCAACGCTATCGATAAGAGCGCCCGCAAAATGGTTCTGTGGATTTTTAAAAATACATCCCGCGCTCGGTTCTCGGGGTTGAGTCATTTTCCTTTTACAAGCAAATTCATCGAGCTTGGCACGAATAACATGTTGCTTCTCGTTTTGGGAACCTTTAAGTACAGCGCCGATCGCAAATGCATTTTCTAAATCTTTACAAAAACGATATCCTAAAGTTAAATCCTTTTTAGAAAACTCTTTAATATGACCTTCTTGAGTAATACATTTGATACTTTCTATAACATCAAATAACCAAGCACCCATGGCTCCTGCATTCATACGTAAAGAGCCTCCTAAGGAACCTGGAATACCTTCAAAAAACTCAAATCCTGCCAATCCAAATTTACAAGCATAACCACATATTTCTTTCAAACGCACTCCTGCACCAGCCCAAATCCGTCCGTTCCCTAAATCACGAATCTCCTTCCAATGAGCATGACTTAATCGAATGACAAGACCATCAAACCCTTCATCAGGAACAATTAAATTGGAACCTCGCCCCAAAATAAACACAGGACATTTGATTGAATGAGCTTCTTTAATAACATGTATTAAATCCGCCAGTGAAGCCGGTTCCATATAAAATCGCGCATACCCCCCAAGACGCAAAGTTGTTTTAGAAGCTAGGGGCTCAAATTCAGCAACTTTTGTTCCTGGACTTTTCGACAGACAAAAAGACTTCCACCATTCAGTTCGTGTTAATTGTACTTTATATTTTAAAGCATGCATTTCTATATCCCCAGCACCAATAAAAAGAATATTGGCAGCCACATCGCTCTTGGAAAGGATCTTAGCAAAAAGCTCTTCTGAAGCTTCATTAATTAAGGTTAGCTTGCCTTGAGGATCAGGAAAAGCTTCTACAATGCGCTGGCTTACTCCCTCATTTAAAAACGGCTCACTTGCAGCGTATACTGGGAGCAAAATAACTTCATCAGCCTTACTTAACACTCTAGCAAACTCCTTAAAATAAGCCTGCGTTCGGGTATAACGATGCGGTTGAAAAACAACAATATTCTGGTATGCAGAAAATGAAATAATATAATTTAGTAATGCCTCAATTTCCGTTGGATGGTGCGCATAATCCATCATAACGTTTAGCTTTTCAGATTTATAAAGATACTCTTGGCGGCGCCTGACACCTAAAAAATCTTGAAAAGGCTCATCTGGAAGTTTTTTTAAAAGACAATGTACTACGGATAAAGCAGCTAAAGCATTATGCGCATTAAAAAGACCCCCATTAGGTATCGAAAATTGCTTCTGAGATAAAACGCCTTCTGTCATTAAAGTCGTCATTCCCTCAGAATTCACATGGGCAATAGCCTGGAAATTACCTTTTTGACCATAGCTTAAAATCTCACAGTGTAGATTTCTTTTAATAAGCTCATTTAAATACGCACAACTATCCGGAATGATAATACATTGACGTGTTCTACGAAACAAATTCAAAAAGGTATTTTCAAGATCTTGAATCGAAGGATATTGCGAAGGATGGTCCCAATCAAAATTAACAACTAACGTAATTTCCGGGTCAAAGTTATCAATAGTTCCATCACTTTCATCAACTTCCGCAATAATCCAATCACTACTAGAAGAAAACGCTGGCAAAAGTTTAGCATCTACAAATAAAGCACCGAGCAAAAATGAAAAATCAAATTCTGCTCTTTTTAAAGCATGAATAAGCATTGCCGCGGTGGTCGTTTTCCCATGACTTCCTACAACAGCAATTAATTTCTTATCCCTTGTGATTTCCGCCAAATAAGTCCCTCGGCGAAGAAGCGAAAGGTTTCGTTTTTGGGCCTCTTGAAAGATCGAATTTTCCGAACCTATCGCACTAGAATAAATTACAATATTGCAGTCTTCAGGCAATTTTTTTTCAAAATCAATTTTCACTCCATTAGCGTTGAGTAAATCAATGATTTCAGGCCTTAGATTATCATCCCATCCGGAAACAGAGTGTCCTAATTGAGCAAGATATATTGCCAGAGGGCACATGCCCATGCCAGCAATTCCAATCATATAATAACATTGAGTATTGTCCTGGCTCATGAAGATTGAAGAGAAAGAGTTTCTTCTTGAATACAAAATTCCTCTAGGTCATTAGCTATCAAAGCCAAATTACTTTGAATATCCATTAATTTCATATTTTGCTGAAATTTATCCAATAACCAATCATTAAAAATCAACGCCATGACTTCTGAATACAATTGATCCATATTCGTTTCATTGATCACGAGTCCACCACCTTGACTTTCAAAAAAAATGGCATTTGCTTCTTGATGATTATCAGCTGCAAAAGGATAGGGTATGAGAATAGCTGGAATGTGGCAGCGGCAAATCTCAGCGATACTTCCTGCTCCTGCTCGAGAAAGTACTAAATCTGCACAGGATAAAACACTTGTCATATCATCAACAAAAGGAACGAAAATGGCTTCCGCAGATACGCCATTCTTTGCAGTATATTCTAGCTTGCCTACACTCCCTTTTCCTAAACCAGTAACACAATAAACATGAATTCCTAGCTCTGCCAAATGCTCAAAGTTTTCGAAAACCCATTTATTTAAAACACCAGCACCTTGGCTTCCACCCAGAATTAAAAGACGTTTAACATTTGCTTTAATTTCAAGTTTTTTACAGGCAAGTGACTTCGCAATAGGACGAATTTCCTTTCGTACCGGGAAGCCAAAATTTCTAAGCGTTTTTGGAGGTAAGCTTTTTAAATGCACTCCACAAGGAAGATACACCCTGTTGGCTAAAACACTGAGAAAACGAATCGCCTTACCTACTTTACGATTCGCTTCATGCAAAAAAATGGGAAAACCTAACATTCTTGCTGCTAATGAAAGACCCACCGTCGTAAATCCACCAAAACCTATTACAATATCAGGCTTAATTTTATGCAAAAACTTTATTGCAAATAAAATTCCTTTAATTTGTTCACGAATAAATTTAATAATCCCTGTGAACTTACAAGAAAATCCCACACCTGGAATACGAACAAATTCAATCTGTGAATATTTACCTATAAGCCTAGAATCTACTTCTTTATTACTAATAATCAAATAACATTGATTGCCTCTTTTAATCATTTCTTCGGCTAAAGCAATTCCTGGAGACAAATGTCCACCAGTTCCACCACATGAAATAACAAAAGTACTCATAATTCACTAGGCTGCGGCAAAAGTTGTATAGACCATGTCTTTAAGGCATTGAGTAAAATCCCAACTAACATAAACATGACTACTAAATTTGAACCCCCGTAACTTATAAATGGCAAGGACATTCCCTTAGTAGGAAGTAGACCCGTCACAACTCCGATATTAATAAGTGCCTGAAAGGTAATACATAAAAGCGAACCAATAACTAAGGAGAAGTAAAATAAATCAGGAATTCGACGCAAAATCATATATCCTATTATAAAAATTAATAAGAAAAAGCAAGCAACACCTAATGTAAAATATAACCCAAGTTCTTCTCCAATAATAGGAAAAATAAAATCTGTATGCGCTTCGGGCAAAAATGCCATCTGCTGTCTTCCATTTCCTAGACCCACGCCCTTTAGCCCTCCTGCAGCAAATGCCAAAATTCCTTGCCAAAGTTGATAGGCTCCATCGCTCTTATTACCCTCGATATCTAAGAAAGAAGTTAACCGTCGCAGTCGAACAGGATTTAAAAGAATTGCGATAAAAAATAAACCGATCCCTCCCATTAATGACGGCAAAAGATAACGAAGGCGCACTCCACCGAGAAATAGCATTCCACATCCCACACATCCACACAGAAAGGTCGTTCCAAAATCAGGCTGTAATATAATTAATAAACATACACACCCAATAAACATCGAAGGTATACAAAAACCACGTATAAAAGTTTTAATAATCCGCTGATTCGTAGCAAGATAATGAGCCAGTAGGAAAACAAGTGAAATTTTAGCAAACTCTCCAACTTGAAAACGAATAAATCCAATCCCTAACCAACGTTGCGCTCCATTAACACGAATCCCTATCCCTGGAACTAAAACTAATATTAATAATATCGCAGTACCCACTGCGATCAAAGATGCAAATTTACGCAGTTTTCCTAAATCAATAAATACCATCACTGATCCCGATATTATAGCCATTAATAACCACATCAACTGCTTATTGAATATAGAAGAAGACTCTTGGCTAAAAGATAGGCTAGCACTTGCTAACACAACTAAACCCAAAGAAGTTAATACAATTACTGAGAAAAGTAAAACAAAACCCAGATTGATATTTTTACAAAAAAGGTAAAAATCATGCAACTTCGATAACATACCTCATCTCTGTTAAAGGTACATTATTCTTCATCAGTTGTTATCACAGGAATTTCATCTGCAGTACCAAATAAATCATCATCTTCAAAAAGATCGAAGCTCATGCTCTCCTCTTCTTCAGATGTATCGGCGGCCTGAGGAGCATTATACTGAATAGCCGATGTATTTGCGACAGAAGGAGAAGTATTAGGATAATTACTTGAAGAAGAAACCTCTGCCATAGTTTCTTGGCTATTAGGATCTTTAACTATTAAAGATTGTCCTGCTCGTAATTTTTTTGCATCGGACATATTATTCCAAGTCATAAGATTTGCAACTGTTACTCCAAAACGGTTCGCAATCACCGAAAGAGAATCCCCACTTTGAACGGTATAGGATCCCCCTTTTGGAGCAGTAGATTGTGTTGATGCAGATTTAGCCATTGGAGCTGCTGCCCCAATTTGCGCAGAGGTCATACCAGGTATAATAATCTTCTTGCCTGCAATAATAGTGCTATTTTGCATATTGTTTGCTTTTTTAATAGCGTCTGCAGATACTTTAAAACGCAGTGCAATCTCTGAAAGTGTGTCCCCTCGGGCAATGGTATAAGTTGCACCCTCTACCGCTGACGGCATTGCGGGAAGTGTAGGCATGGCAGTTTGAGCTTTAACAGGAACAATTAACTTCTGTCCCACTTTCAAAACAGCATCACGACCAATACCATTTGCATTGGCAAGTTCGATGACTCCGATATTGTAGCGCTTTGCTATGGTCCATAAGGAATCACCCGATTTTACAATATAAGAAACTTCTTCTTGTAGCTGCTTAAAAGAAATATCGTCAAATGATACGACTTTGTTGCCTGACTTCAAATCATCTACACTAGTCAATAAACCATCATTTGAAAAATCATTGGTGGGACGCATTGGTTTAAAGCGACCTGTAGGTACTGGCTGACTCTCCATTGTAGGGATGGGTTGTCTCTTTATCGCACATACCGGTTGTACCGATACTCCACCTTCCGTAAAACTATCCCTCACAACACTGCATTGCCTTGTGTCACAATAATTATTATCATCGTAATTGATGATAGCTACGGGTTGAAGTGGCATATCTGATCGCTCATCCATAACATAAGGACAATTATTAAGCTCCCGACTATTTTCAATACTCTGACAGCCCGATTGGAAAATCAACATAACAGCTAAAGCTGCATGGAACAAGATTACTACACCACTAACTTTGAGAAATTTCATGATAAACTTTATATTAAAAATCATTATGCTTTTGACCTTATTATAGCACTAACGCTTTTTGCTTTCTTTTCAACTCCAAAACACTCTTTTCAAAAAAATTTCCCCTTTCCTCGGCATTTGCAAACATACCGTAACTGGCAAAACCGGGACTAAAAACAATATTTTGGAACTTATAAGATAATCCTTTCTCAAAAGCCTTCTCTACCGCTTCGTTCAAGGAGGGATAAACTAAAGCCTTAACACAATTTACTTCAAATGCCTTCGCTAAGCTCTCCGCCGTTTGCCCAATTAAAAATGCTTCTTC
This sequence comes from Verrucomicrobiota bacterium, assembly GCA_013289195.1. The sequence continues at coordinate 6,014 of JABDAI010000015.1, read as the reverse complement.
AATATATGGAGCTATTCTTTGTACAAATACTTCCAGATTTCCTCCTTTAAATTTTCCTCCACCAATCCACAAAACCTTATGATCAAAACGTTTCAATGCCTCAATTGTAGCTAGAAAATTAGTCCCTTTTGAATCATTCCAAAAGATTTTTCCCTCAATTTCATCGGTTATTGCCAAACGATGTCGAAGCGGCTTAAAATTCAAAGCCGTTTTCTGTAAAATCTTAGAATCATACTCTTGAGTATTCCAATAAGCTAACGCTAGCAAATAATTCTCCAATTGAGGGGGTACATTAAAAATCCCTAGGTACTCTTCAGGAAGTAAATTACTATTCTCTCTAAGCCTTTTACCCCTAATATTTGCATCAATGACAATAGGTACCTGAGAAAAACAAAAGTGGTGTTCGTCCGCAAATTGTTTAACACTTTTACCGATAAATAAGTGATCTGATTTTAAGCGATTAAGTAAGCTCCATTTTGCTTCGAAATAACTTTTAAGATCACAATAACGATCCAAATGGTCTGGATCAAAATTAGTCCACAAAAGTGCATCCGGCGAAAAATGATGAAGTCCCTCTGCCTGAAAGGAACTCACTTCACATACAGCGATAGTATCATCGTCATTAAAATAAGCATGCTTTGCACTGAGTGGCTCCCCGATGTTGCCGCAGGCAATGGCATTTAGCCCAAGATTGACTAAAGCTTCTGCAAGAAATTTTGTTAAAGTTGATTTGCCATTCGTCCCAGTTATTGCAATAATTTTTCCTCTCCAAAATAACGTAGCAAAATCGAGTTCTCCTAAACAGTAACAGCCCTTTCTCCTAGCCAATGTTAACCAGGGATGATCAAGAGGAAATCCGGGACTGTAAATCACTAGACTATGTTTACTATCGCTTTCATCCGAAAAGTTTGAACTAAACCCAGCACCTTCCTGTTGGTCATAAATAATGTAATTTGCTTTTAACCTATCTAGCAAAGAAGCAACAGCCTTCCCACTGATACCATTACCAAAAATTGCAATCGCCTTCTCAAAATGAGGTTTCAGCAAATCAGGAATATTTATCATAGGCGTAATCATGAATCGTTAGCGAAGCTTCAAAGTACACAGTCCTGCTAAAGCAAAAAGTAAACCTACTATCCAAAAACGTATCACAACTTTATTTTCATGCCAACCTTTAAGCTCGAAATGATGGTGTATCGGTGCCATCCTAAAAATTCTTTTACCAAACAATTTAAATGAAGCTATCTGTAGGATAACCGAAATGGCTTCTATCACAAAAACACCCCCCACAATAATTAAGGTAAAAGGCTCATGAACCATAAATGCTATAGACCCCATTAATCCACCCAGACTTAAAGATCCGGTATCCCCCATAAAGACTTCTGCAGGATGACTATTATACCATAAAAATACAAGCGCCGCACCAAAAGTTGCAGCACAGACAATTGCAAGTTCTTCGCATCCAGCTATATAATTTAAATTCAAATAATGTGCTATAATCGTATTGCCCACAAAATAGGCAATGGTTGCATAAACCAAAAAAGTAGGTATCGCACAACCGATGGCCAACCCATCGATCCCATCTGTAAGATTGATTGCATTGCTTGAACCTGACATTACAAAAAAGAAAAATATAAAAATAAACCAAATAGGCATCTCCTTTATTAAGGGATATTTATAAAAAGGAACCCACAGTTCACTCATAATCATATGGGTATCCATGTTTCCCAATAATATGCCTATTGCAATAAATGTTAGTAGCGCCTGACCAGCAAGTTTCCATTTACTATTCAATCCTTTGCTATTCTTTTTACTGACCTTTAAATAATCGTCACACAGTCCAATAATCATCAAGCCTGTATAAACGATTAAAGCTACCAAAACATAGACATTAAACCGTGCACATAATAAAACTGTTGGCACTATTGACAAATAAATCAAAATCCCCCCCATAGTCGGTATATTTTTCTTATTGGCATGTAACTCGGCGAGGCGACCGACTTCCTGAGTAGTACGCAAGCTTTGAGCCGCTTTAAGTAACCTTAACTTTGAAAATACCCAGGGAGCTAAAACAAAACCTATTATTAAAGAGATGCACACAGCCAAGGCACCCCTAAATGTCAAATATCCAAAAAGACGAAACGGTCCCCAAATGGGTTCTAATGATACTAAATAACTTAACATACTACAATTTTTCTTACTTCTTGAAGTTCAGCTTCCTTCGGCAATAGTTCCCATAAAGCATAAGGCTTACTCCCCTTCAAGAATACTGTTCCTTCAAATTCTTTCAGGTAGTCAAAAACTTTTTCCCTACTTTGCAAACAAATGATTTGAGAAAAAACATTACCAGCATCCTTCAATCCCAATGCATAACTTTGCGCATGTATTCCTAATAATAGGACTTTATCCTCGGAACGTAGTTTTAAGGACTTTCCTACTTTATAGTGATAGGCTTCAGCTTTATCACCCAATTCTCCCATGCAACCTAAAATATAGAGATATTTAGGCGAAAAAGAAAAACGCTTTTGAAAAATTTCTAATGCATCTAACATTGATGCTGGATTTGCATTATAACAATCAGCATAAAAAATCTGTTTGCCATACTCATAGACCTGACCTCGATGTTTAGAAGGAACCCACGTTGATAAGCGATTTTGTATCTCCTGCGGTTCAATTCCCAATAATAAAGTCACACTCACTGCTAGTGCCACATTTGTCATCATCCCATAACTTAATAAAGGTAATACAAAAGTCTGAACTTCACAAGCCTGACTTAATTGAATACCTAGTGAAAGTGTTCCTTCCAAATTTTCATTTACTTCATAACGGATAACCTGATCTGCAGGAATATTGTCAACCAATTCCTCGTATCTAGCGAGTACTTTTGCCTTCAATCCTAAACATCGAAAAGAATGATAGCTTAGACAACTACTTGGAAATAAAACGATCCCTTCTTCTTTCGTTGCTTGAGCTAGGAATGCTTTTTCACGAGCAATATCCTCCTCACATCCGACCCCTTCTAAATGAACAGGAAATATATTCGTGATAATTGCAATATCCGGTTTGATGATTGAAGCTAAACATTCCATTTCCCCTCGAATATTCATACCTGCTTCAATCACTGCATAGCGATGCAAATCACTATCCAAACCCATGATAGTCATTGGAACACCTAGCAAATTATTATGATTTAAGAAAGTTGAGTAAGTACCTCTACCCAATAAAAGATTTAATAAATCTTTAGTAGATGTTTTCCCACAACTTCCAGTAACGCCTATCACTAATCCTAAAAAATGTTCACGATGAATCCTTGCTATTTGTTGAAATGCTTGAGCTACACTGTTTACTTTTAATTGCGGCCAATTCAAACTCGAATCTACTTTTTCCACTATTGCCCCACAAGCTCCTTTACTCTTTGCTGCGTACAAATAATCATGCCCGTCTGCATTATCTCCTTTTAAAGCCAAAAACAAATTGCCTTCTTTCAATTGCCTCGTATCAAAAGCAAACCCATTAATTAATGTCGGCTTACATTCATTCTCCCATATTCCACAGGCATCTGAGGCTAATTGCAATGGATCAAATAGTGACATTTACTTTATTTTTAAAAATTAACAATTCTCGAGCAACCTCGCAGTCATCAAAAGGAATAATCTTATTTCCAATAGCTTGGAAAGTCTCGTGCCCTTTACCAGCTATGAGAACACAGTCCCCTTCTCTCGCTTCTTCCAGTGCCTTTTCAATGGCACGTCTACGTTCTGGAATAAAAAATATCTTTTCTGGAATAATGACGGCAGAGCGCATATCTTCGAAAATCGATTCTATAGTCTCACTTCTAGGATTATCAGACGTTGCCCAAGCAAGATCTGCCCACTCTTGCGCGACCTTCGTCATCGAAAATCTTTTCCCTCTATCCCTATCACCTCCACAGCCATATACCACCAATAGACGTCCTGGCGTAATTTGCCTTAATATTTTAAGCACATTCAGTAGCGCATCTCCCGTATGCGCATAATCAACGAGCACAGAAAAATCTTGTCCTATGTCTACTTTCTCCATACGCCCTCTTACACCCCGAAAATCTTTGAGTTTCATTGCCAAAGCATCCATTTTTTTCCCACTCACCCATCCAATTGCAAGAGATGCTAAAACATTACTGACATTGTAAGCTCCTAGAAGCGAACTGGCTACACCAATTTCTCCTGAGGGCCAATGGAGCATGAAGCTTAATCCTTCAGAGCTTAAAGCAATATTACTAGCCCTGATAGTCGCATACTCAGAACTTCCAAATGTCATCACTGTCACTTCATTTGGAATATATTCAATTAATCGCCTCCCATAAGGATCATCGATATTAATAATTGCAAATTTTGGAAGACATCCTAAAGATCCAGTAAATAATTTTACTTTCTCTTTAAAATAATTTTCCAAATCACCATGGAAATCTAAGTGATCTTGAGTGAGGTTAAGAAATACCACTACATCAAATGTTACATATTGAACCCTTTTTAAGGCAATACCATGGGAACTCACTTCCATAATGGCACTTCTGCATCCCCTGCGAACCATCTGATCGAGCATCGCTTGCAACTCAATGGCTTCCGGAGTTGTTTTTGAAGAAGGAAATGTAAACTTGCCACCCAAATCATAATGTATCGTTCCCAACATTCCAACAGAGGGGACCTCTTCATCTATTAAAAATTGGCCAATGGTTGCAACCGTTGTTTTCCCATTTGTCCCTGTAATCCCAATCATATGGAGCATTTCATCGGGTAGTCCATAAAACCGTCTTGCAATATAACTTGTAACTAATCGAACATCATGCACAAGCAAAATAGCAACATTTTTTCCCGCTTGGTAAGGTCGACCAACCATGACTGCTACAGCACCCTTTGCAATGGCTTCTTCAATATAAAGAAATCCATCCTCCTTTTGTCCTGGAATAGCTATAAATAATGCACCTGGCACTACTTTTCTACTATCTAATGCTATAGAAGTAATCTGTTGCAATTCATTACCAATAATTACAACGTCTGGTAATCCATTAACAAGTTCTTTTAAATTTCGCTCTATCCTTTTATCATCCATTTTGTTTCTATCTTTTCAATTGCATATACTCAAATATATTCAATGATCTTGCCATGCAATTAAATTTTCAACTGCGTTACCCGATATCACACTTGGCTTAATATTAAGATATTGTATCAATTTTTCACCAATATTACGGCATGCGGGCGCTGCGACTAATCCTCCATACCCTATTTGCCCTATTTTTGGTTCATCAATTACAATGGTTATCACTAACCGTGGATTATCTACAGGAAAGAATCCAGAAAATGACCCCACGTGATGTCGATTCGAATAACGTCCATTAATTATTTTTTGCGACGTTCCCGATTTACCCCCTACATTATAACCATTTATAAATGCCCGCTTGGATGTTCCTTCGGGCCCTACCACTTCTGCCAATAATTGTGCAATCGTTTCTGCTGTATCTATTGAGAGTACTCTTCTGCGTGCCCGCGGCATAAAATCAATCACCGTTCGCCCCTCTTCATCAAATATTCTCTTCACTATTTGCGGTTGCATTAATACCCCTTGATTGGCAAAAACAGACATTGCGTAGTGGGTCTGCATGGCTGTCCCATTTATTGCATGCCCCATGGGTAAGCGACTTATTGTCAATCCATCCCAATTTTTCACAGCATGTACAGTGCCTACAACTTCACCTCCAGGACCAAAACCTGTTTTTTCCCCAAATCCAAAAGCCCGTATGTATTCATAGAACGTTTGATTATCCAATTTCATAGCTATCCGAGCAATTCCTCGATTACTCGACTTTCTAAGAACATCCTTTGTGGATAAGATATGAAAAGGTCTATGATCTTTTGGAAGCTTCACTATTCTCCCTTTATATTCAACCCGGTCGATACTACAATCGTACTCCTCATCAAAATTGAGTAAAGACTCATTTAATACAGCACTCATAGTAAGAGCTTTAACCGGCGACCCAG
>JABDAI010000014.1 GCA_013289195.1 Verrucomicrobiota bacterium | reverse complement strand
GTAGGTCATGATGCCAGTGCGGGCCAGGCCTTGGAAGTCGAGACAGTAGTCGTAGTGCGTTTTTCGGATTTGTTGAAGAAGTTGAATGAATGATTTTAGCCCCTTACGTCGATGAAAGAGGAAGATATTATCGACAGTATTACAGCGGGAGACGATGGGGGCGAAGCGATCGCGGACTACCCAATCGATTTTGCAGTGGGGGAGCTGCTCTTTGATGGATTGAGCAACCTGGAGCCCGTGAATGATGTCGCCGAGGGAGGAGGGTTTGATGATTAAGATATGCATGATGTTGAAGTTCGAGTCTCATTACGAAGCTCGGGATTCAAGGAAGAGTCATTATACATTTTATGCTGATAATAAACGCGGAAGGTACGCTCTGATGTAAAGCATTGATTTAGAAGAACTTGAAGATTATTTTGAAGATCGAGAAGTTGCCCAGTAATGGAAGAAAGACGAAGGAGGCATTTTTCTTTATGGGTTATGGGGGCGTCGTGACGGGAAGTTTCTTCAGCCATATGGTATTTTTTTAAATTAAGAATAGAAAGACGATCAATGATCATGCCCGGAGTTTCTGTATGGATGGGACAATGTGGGGAAGGTGCGGGAAGGAGTTTAGAGATAAATTCGTCGATACGTTCCATGAAGTTATTGCGTTCTTGATTAAATTTATCGATAGCGCGTTTGGCGTGGAAGACGAATTCAAAGCCCATGTCATTGCGGCGGGCACGATCTTCTTCGTGCCAAAGAAGGAAGTTCTGCATATGATTCGATTGAATAAGGCCCAGAAGTTCATCATGGGTAATGGAGGGTGCATGTATATGCCAATCGATGGTGGATTGATTTTGTAAAGTGATAATTGTTTCTGTACAAATGTGTTTCATAGGTATGTAGAATTTTAAAGAAGTGAAGGTGGAGTGCAATTAAAAATTGCATAATAAATATAACATATGACATAGGATAGGCTAAAGTGGTGAATTTCAATTTTTTATGAAGTTAATTTATTTAAACTATAAATAAATTCTTGACAATTTTTTTTAAAAAATATAGTATTGAAAGATAATAAAAGTGAAAAAAATAAAAACATAAAAAATAAAAAAATATGAATACAAGTAAAACTAATGGTGGTTACATGAATAGCTATATTTATAGAACTGGACAACAGGCAGAAAAATGCACAGTACAGGAGTCTGATCAAGAGATGTGGGGTGATATTTTCGGATCAGTAGGTGATCCAGTGGAAAGGAAACAATATGGAATAGGATCTGTAATAAATAGATCTACTGTTCAGAATTCATCACGATTTTCTGATTTAACCGATCCTGCAATGAAATATATAGCTGCATTCGATACGAACCAGCCTTCTTTTGGATGGGGATTAACAGATGAAAGAATTCCTTCTCATATAGTGGCTTTAGTAACTGAAGGTAAATTAAAAATAGGTGGAGTAGCTATAAAAGAAGATAGTACAAAGGGTGGTACAATATATAGTGAGGATAGGGCATTATTGGATAAATATTACCAACTTCCTGAAGTAAAGTCTTTATTTTTTAGAGAAGCTAAGGCACAAGTGTGTGAAGCATTTGTAAGAAGTTGTGGGTGGTGGGATAATGAGTTTTTAAGAGATCAAAATGTTTTGGCAGGTTATGAAACTGCTGCATGTATTTTTGCATATATTTTGACCAAGATAAACGAAGGTAAGATCGATGAATTGAAGATGGCTGTAATTAATCAGGATAGAGAGTTTGAAAGAAAAATTGGAGATTTTGCCAGAGGTAATTGGGCTCTATGCGGACCGATGTTGGACAAACTCGCACAGGACGAAACAAATCCGGAGCTTGCTAAATTCGTTCGCCCAATACGATTAGAAATCCAAGGAAGTTTAACTCGCACAGGACGAAACGAATTCGGAGCTTGCTAAATTCATTCGCCCAATACGATTAGAAATCCAAGGAAGTTTATAAAACGTGCAAAGGACAGCATTCCGGACTGAGGTTTTTATTACAAAAATAATATCCTGACGAAAAGTCAGGATATTATTTTGTAATTAACTTTCTGAAACTGCAGCTACGGAAATCAATTTTTAATTACTTGGCATTTTATTGCATATTTTTGGTATTTAAAGAATTTTCTTGGTGATTTTTGAATAAAATTCTGGACTTTTTGAAAATTTTTGAATAATATTGGATTTATGATGAATAAAATAATAAATAAAATAATGTTTCTTATTGCGCTAGGCGTAGTAGGGGTGACAATGGTAGGTTGTGGGGGCAAGAAAGAGAAGACTTTGGTAATGGGTTGTTCTGCGGAGTATCCGCCATTTGAGTTTAGGAAGGATGGGAAGTTGGTGGGTTTTGAGATAGATTTGGCGAAAATGATCTGTGAGAAATTGGGATATGAATTAGAGATTAAGGATATGAAATTTGATGGGTTGATAGCAGCGCTTAATTCCAAGAGAGTGGATTTTGTCATGTCAGGTATGACGGTGACAGAGGATCGTGTCAAGCGGGTGGATTTTTCGCAAATGTATTATGTTCCGAAATTTGCGATTGTATATAAGATAGGTGAGTTGATCGATGATGTCCAGATGATGAAGGGTAAAAAAATTGGGACACAAATTGGAACGACGATGGAAATTTTTCTCAAAGCAAAAGCGAAAGAATTGGAAGGGCTTATCATTAAGGGGATGACCCGGAATCCGGAATTGATTCAGGAAGTGAAGGTGGGACGGCTCGATGGTGTGATGATCGAGGAAAGTCAGGCAAAGGAGTTTGTCAAAGCCAATAGCGAGTTGGGTTACAGCGTCTTTGAGGATAATGCAGGTGAGGGATATGCGATAGCATTTGAAAAAGGATCTGACTTAAAAGCTAAGTTTGATGAGGTTATTGATGAACTCAAGAAGAAAGGGGACTTAGAGAAGCTTTTAAAGAAGTGGGAATTATAAAATTTAGGAGGAAGAAGAAATGAAACATTTTATAGGAATAGAAAATTGTAGTAAAGCCGAGATAGAGGAATTGATTCATCGGGCTGAGTATTGGAAGATGATGAAGAAGGAAGAGGGCAAAAGTGCTATTTTAGGGCAGAAGGTAGTGGGTATGATTTTGAGAAACCTTCGACGAGGACAAGGGGACGTTATTGAAAATACAATAGATGCCGTAAGCGACAGGGATTACCTCATAGAATTTCTAGCAGATGGAAGTATTTTAGGAATGCATCTTTCGCGTCTTAGCGAGGAGTTGATACTATGGGCAAGTGAAGAATTTGGATTCATCGAGCTCGACGACGCTTTTGCCACAGGATCTTCTCTAATGCCGCAGAAGAAAAATCCCGATGTGCCGGAATTGGTCAGAGGGAAGACAGGTCGTCTTTACGGGCATCTAGTGGCACTCCTCACTGTGATGAAGGGTTTGCCTTTAGCCTATAATAAGGATATGCAAGAAGATAAGGAAGGAGTATTTGATGCTATTGACACCTTAAGGAATTGTCTGAGCATTATGATACCTTTCCTAGAGAACATAAAGTTTAAGAAAGAAAAACATGTATATTAGTGCACAAAAAAGCTATATTGGCGCTACAGAATTAGTCGATTACTTAGTAAACAAAGGAATAACCTTCAGAGAAGCGCACGAAATCATAGGACAATTAGTTCAGTACAGCCTCGAAAAGAAACAGTACCTGGATCAGATAAGTTTAGAAGAATATAGAAAATTTTCACAGGTATTTGATGATGATCTATTTGCGTGCCTGAGTATTGAGAATGTTGGGGAACGTATACATAGATTGAAAAGAGGAGCAGAAGGGGTGTAAAAGTGATTTTATTTTAATTTTATGTAATTATTGGATTTTGTTTATTTCTATAATTTGCTTTTTTATTTAAATAATATTAGAATTAATTAATGCAATTAAATTTAATTTAAATAGAGAAAAAAGGAAAATTATGGAATCTGTAACAAAAAGTTCAATAGGTTCAACACCCTATACGCCAATAGAAGAAACAACATTTCAGGATGTTCGGAGGCAACTAAATAAAATTGAGGGCGCATTTTCAACGAAAGATGGGTCAATAAGGGCAATTCAGCAATTCCCACCTGAAAGTGGATTGAATGAAAGTAGCAGGCAACTTGTAAATCAATGGGCAAAGGGAGAACTAGAAGGAGGAAAGTTGATGTTTGGTATTGCATTAGATAGCCAAACACAACGACAAAATGAATTGAACAGATTGGGTAAACATGAAAAAGAATGCACGGAAAATGTTCAACGAGAACTGAAAGCCTTGGAAGAAAAATTGACTGATGAAATTGAAACAATGACGAAAGCTTCAGCTAATTTACGCAAAGATATGATTTCAGTTCAAAAGAACTTAATGACCATGAGTGAAGCGACTGCTTCAGAAGCTACAGCAGATATTGCAGAAGGTCATCAAAAATTGTTTGATGCATATGGCAAAATACAGGAACAACTTGAAGGCTTAGGAAACGCAAAGGTCTTGGTTCAAAAGTTAGCTTCTGATACCCAGAACTTAAGTATCAAGGAGTTGCAAGAAGTTCAGAGATTGGCTAATAGCATGCAATTGAACCCAAATGCTAAGGATCTTATTAGATTAACGCAGAGCCTATTAGATTCCACATTGCAACTGGTACAAGCTCGAGTGCAATTGGCAGACTTGAAACAAGGAATAGAGTTAAGTGACCAGGCGTTGGGAATTTTACAGAAAGCTGGAGATATTGAGGTTGAAGCTGTGACTGAGTTAAATGTTGCTATAACCAATTATAGTAAAGCTTTAGAGCGTCTTATGGCGGCTAATGATGATGTTTGGAACAAAAATAAGGAGTTAGAAGAAGCCGAAAATGAGGCAAAGGCTTGGGGAGGAACCAAATCTGAAAAAGAAACTCGAAATGCAAAAGTAGTAGATAAAAGAAATGCGTTAAAAGCAGCAGAAAAAGAATTAGCAGAGGCAAAAGATGAAGGAAGGCAAGCACAAGAGGCTCAAAGTAAAATTCTTAAAGAAATTTCTAAAGGTGTTGACCGTACAAAAATTCAAAAAAATATAGAAGAACTTAGACTAACAATACGTGAGCTAGAGACAAAAAAGTCTGGAGTTGGTACTGAAGGACTAGGCATTATAACAAGAGAGATTGCAACATTACAAAAAAATCTTGAACGGTATGAGAATATAGAACAAGTTTTATCGCGATATGGTGCGAGGATGGATAATCCGGTTGAAGCCTCAAGACAAAAAGAAGAATCAGACGTGGCTATGGCATTTAAAAGAATGGAAGCTTGGATTCGAAGCTGGGGGCCAAGTACTGATGAGATTCAATCATTAGTTGCAACTATAAAGATAATAGAAAGCGATACCGCCTTTAAAGAAGAATATGGAGATATGGAATACAAACCAATAGAAGATCAAAAAACCTTATTTGCATTAATGGATGCTACAAATCGTCTTGAACAAATAGAAAAAACATTTAGGGGCGTTGCGGGCCTTGAACAGTATAAGAGAGACATTGAGGAAAATCTGGCATTTTGCCGTTCGCTTGCAATAGGGTTTGCTTGTACAGTTGTATTAATTCCTTTAATTTTAATTGTAGGATTATTTTACGCAGCGTACAATTTGAAATTGGAAGGAGTGCCAATAGGAGGATTGGAAAAGCCAGTAGACAAAGCATTAGAACCAATTAAAAAGTGGTTGCCACGTATAACTAAGACTTTTGAAGAAGGTCAAAAAATGGCGGATGAGCTTGAAGTTGAGCGTACAAGGAAAAAGAAAGAAGAAGAGGAACAAAAACTGCGAACGGCTACAGGTTCGATTTCTGATACGATAAACTTGAGTGAAGATGAGTTTTGAATTTATATTCGGACTTATCTTAATTTGATGTTTTGATGGTTGGGTGGACGCGCAAAATAGGGTTCTGTTGATATTATTTCATTTAAATTAATTATTTTAATAGAATATAAAAAATCAATAGATTTATTCGTTTTTTGTGATTATTATGCATTTCTATTTTTTATTTTTAGTTAATAGATTTATATTTTTAGTTAATAGATTTATATTTTTAGAAATATAATTATAGTGTATTATTTTTTTATATAAAATTTATATATAATTTGATTTTTGTTTAATATTATATTATCTTTAATTAATTTAAAATTAAAAAAGGAAAAAATGATATGGAGCGTCCACGAACATACCAAGAATCAACCCCAAAATTTGTGCCAGTAATAAATGATGAAGAAAAAAGCCAAATAAAGAATAGTTTGGATAAGATCGAAAAGAGAATTGGGCAATTTCAGGCAGGAGATGCAAAAGTAAGGGAAGTGGAACAAAAAATGGCATTGCAACCAGATGAACGACGATTTTTGAACGACGTAGTACGAGGAAGCTATGAAGGTCTTTCGTACCCGGACTTAAGTAGCCGAAAAGTACAAATGAGTATGTTAACCCAGCTGAGAACATCTAAGAAAGAATTGACAGAAGATATTAAAAAAGAACTAAATGGGGTAAAAGATGAATTGGATGCGATGTTGCAGCAAAGCAAAAGTTTTGAAGCTACACTTGCTCAACCGAAAACAGAAGGCTCTCAAACGACTGTGGATACCGCTGGAAAAAGTCCACACAGTGTGAAAAAAGCAACTGAAGTCTTGCAAATTGTAGAGCCGTTGAGGAATAAAGATAGTTTGAGTTCTGAGGATTTGGATAAACTTGTAAAATTAGGTGAGGAAGGTGTGATCAGCCAAACTCTGCGGCTTGCTCATTTGGCAGATAATTTAAATAAAACTCGACTTAAGTTAGAGGATTTTGAACGAGGAATTGAGCTCAGCCAAAAGGCAAGGGCGATATTACTGCAAGCGAGACCAGTTCCAGAGAAATTGCGGACAGCCGTTGGAGCATATAAAGACGCTGTGGACGAACTTATAAAAGCTAATGATGCACTTTGGGAAGCAACAAAGAAATATGAGGAAGCCGAAAGTGCTGCAAATGCTTGGTTTTTGGAACCTGAGGAGAAGAAAAATCGAGATGATACTTTAAGGAAGGCACGTGAAGCTTTAAAAAGAGTAGAACAGGATTTAGCTGTAAAAGTAGCCGATGTAAGAAAGAAAAAGGAGGCATTGACAAAGGTTCTTAAAGAGGTTGCTTTAATTATTTCCCCTGAAAAGATTCGTCAGAAAATTGAAGAGAATAAAAATAAGATAGAAAGATTGAATAACATTCCGGCAAGTGACAAGGAGGAAGAAGCCCAAACCCTTGCAATAGCGAAATCGAATCTTCAACTTTATCAGGATCTAGAGAATGTTTTATTAAGGTATCAAATTGATGTTGAGGGCGATGTATTGAGGCAAGAGGAAGCAGCAAAGGTAACTAAAGAATTTCGTGATGTACAAAAGTCTCTTCGATTTTGGGATGAGGGTTTTATGAATAGTGCGGCGATTGATTCATTGCGTGTAGCACTAAAAAGTAGAGAAGAGCAGACACCCACAATAAGTCCAGAAGAAGATGAAGAAGTTTTATTTGAAATATTGGAAGATACAAGTGCACTTGAAGGGATAGATAAAACGTTCAGCGGTATTGTAGGTCTTGAAAGTTCTAAAAGGGACAATGACGCAACTTTGCAGAATTGTTATAACGTTACCTGGTTACTTGCATGGACAGTTATTCTTCTACCACTGGCAGGTTTAATTGCAGGATTAGCTTATTTGGCATATGGCCCGAAGGGGACAGAATCTGCTTCGGATGAACTAAAAAAATTGTTAGAAGGTATGAAGATGCCTATGAAGAAATTAGAAGAGGAAGTAGTCGAGCCCAATATTGAGTTTTCTGAATATGATGAAGGAAGTCAATACGAAGATGAAAAATAACATGATCAACGACACTGACATCCAGAAACATGACGAAATGAAGTCAGAATTATTTTTGAAATTATATAAAGATTTCAAAAGAGTTAGATTTTATTATCTAGGGTGGCTGAGAATGAAAGATTTAATTTATAGTTTAAAAAAGGAAAATAGATAATAAATAGAAAATAAAATAATTAATAATTATATATTATGTTTAAATTGTGATGGTTTAATAGAAATTTGATTTTCAGTGCAGAATATGGGGCAGAAAATATTATGAAATTATTATTTGTTGGTGACGTCATGTTGGGGAGATTGGTGAATGAGTGTTTGAAAGAACAGTCGTTTGCTTATCCTTGGGGAGATACGTTGGATGTTTTTCGTTCCGCGGATGTGCGGTTTTGTAATTTGGAATGTGTGATTTCAGATAAAGGGGAACCTTGGTCTATTACCCCTAAGGTTTTTCATTTCAGGAGTGATAGGAAAAATGTGTCTGTATTGAAAAATGCTCGTATTGATTGTGTATCGTTGGCCAATAATCATGTTTTGGATTATGGATATGATGCTTTCTTTGAAATGTTCGAGATTTTGAAAGAAGAGAAAATTCATTATGCAGGAGCAGGAAATGATGTTGAAGAAGCTAGGAAGCCTGCAGTTTTTGAGGTTGGTGGGTGCCGAATTGGTTTAACGGATAATGAGCCTATTTGGGAGGCTACGAATGAGCGTTCTGGGACTTTTTATATGCCCATTTCAGCAAAAGGAGAAGAAAGAAGTAATACAGGTGAATTTTCTAGAGATCTTATGAATTTGATAAAAAGAACTAAGGCAGATGTTGATATCCTGATTGTTTCGGCGCATTGGGGATCCAATTGGGGTTATCGGCCAGAGCCTGAGCATGTGGGTTTTTCTCATTTCCTAGTAGATTGTGGAGCAGATATTGTTTTTGGGCATTCTTGCCACGTATTTCGTGGAGTGGAAATTTACCAAAACCGACCTATCATTTACAGTGCAGGAGATTTTATTGATGATTATGCAGTGGATTCCGATGAGAGGAATGATGAGTCCTTTATTTTTTTGGTCGAAACTGAAGGAACGCACATAAAGGGATTGAAGTTGTATCCGACGGTGATAAGAAATTTTCAGGCACGTCATGCTAAGGGAGAGACGGGTGAACGGATTGGCCAGAAGATGAAGCTGCTGTGCGAGGAATTGGACACTGCAGTCCGGTGGAATAGCGGTTTGAAGTGTTTGGAGGTTTTTGTGAATGAATAATATCAAATCGAGTGTAGAATTAATTTAATACAATATTAATATATGTTTTTAAAAAAGGAGAGAATATATGGATAGGGCAAAACCACAAGGAGCAGGCTATCAGCCAAAGATAGAAGTACAGACATTTGAGCTTGCTAAAAAGCAAATTGAGAATCTAGGAAAACAACTTACGACAAGTGAAGGATCAAGAGAAATAAAACATCAACCAAATGGAAAGCAGCTTTTGAGTACAGATATACAGAAAAGTTTAGAAGAATGGGGAAGAGGAAAGGGTCAAATCAAAACAGAAAAAGAAGAAATAGTGAGAATTGATTTCCAGTTGGAATTAGATAGCGGAAAAAACCGGCAAGCTGAATTGGAAAAGCTCAATAAGCAAGAAAAAGAAAATACAAAGGCTGTTTTAACTAAACTAGGGGCGCTAGATGAATCTTTGTCTGCTGATATTGCTGCGATGAAGAAAGATTCTCTTAGTGCATCTTTAAGCGAGCAAAGAGACAGAGTTAAAAGTTTGAAGACCAAAATTGTAAACAAGAAAGACTTTAAGGCTGACCTTAAGTACTTTGAGGATTTAGCTAGAAGTAGTCTAGCCCTCGATATTTTTGTAGAAGATCTTTCAAAGTCTGAGGGTTTAATAAGAGAATTCACACAATCCTTAAGAACATTAGCAAACACTCAAGCGGAATTGGCTGATTTAAATCGAGGAATTCAGTTAAGTGATCAGGCAATCACCATATTACAGAAAGCTGAAAATATTCAGACCAAGAATGTTAATCAATTGAATGAAGCTATAGATACTTATAGCAAAGCCTTGGAGAAGCTTATGATCGCTAATGATAGGATTCGGAGACTTGAGAAGTCAAAAGAAAAGGGTGAAAAAGATGTAGAAACTGATTTAACGATTGCAAAGGCAGAGTTAGAAGTGGCAAAAGATGAAGTGCAAAAAGCTCTTAAGGCGCAAAGCAGAATTCTTAAAGAGATATCTAAAAATGTTGATCGAGAAAAGATTGGTCAAAAAATAGAAGAACTTAGATCAAGAATAACAGAACTTAAAGAAGGTAAAGAGTCGAAGCCCCAAGTATCGGTACTGGGACAAACACTTGAATCATTGCAATCAAATCTTGAATTATATGAGAGTATAGAGCAGGTTTTCTTAAGACATAGCGAGAGAATTGATAATCCGTCATCAGAGACACGAAAAAAGGAAGAATCAGAAGCGGTGATGGCATTTCAAGCAATGAGAGATTGGGTTCAAACCTGGGGACCAATTACCGATGAGATTACATCATTGATTAAAACTGTGCAAGAAATACCAAACGCAGCTGAACTTATAGAACAACAGCCTGAAGATATGATTGAACCGGTAAAAATAAATCAAAATAATTTACATGAATTAATGGAGGCTACAAAACGACTTGAAAAAATAGAGAGAACCTATAGAGGGGTGGTAGCCCTTGAAATGTTTAAAAGAGACATTGAGGAAAATATGGCATTTTTTGGTAAACTTGCAATGTGGTCGGCACTTACAGGTATTGGTATTCCTTTGGCTTTAATTGCAGGGTTATTTTACTTGGTGTCTTATGTGAAATTGGAACTATTGCCAGTAAAAGGATTGCCAGACGAAAAGGGGCCGGTAGAAATAGCATCAATAGACAATGCGCCAGTAGATAGAGCATTAGGCGAACTGAAAGCTTGGTTCTTAAAGATGAATAAGACTTTGAAAGAAGGTCAAAACAAACTTGATACTCCAGATCAACAGAAAATAGTAGTAGATGAATCACCTCATATTCTGACTATGAAGAAAAACCTGATAGAATCTTTGGTGAGGAAGGAATATAGTATTATGAGACAGAACCGTTTTCAGAAAAAAATGACTTTTCGATCTATTTATATTAATTTTTTATTATTTTTTATTTATTTCTCGTTTAAAAATTATTAATAATTTGATTTTTAAAAGAATTGATATTATCTTTAATTAATTTAATATAATTTTAGTTTTAAAAATGGATGAAATAATATAGATAAAATGCGACACGAAAGATCAATAGTAAGCTATAAAACAAAAATAAATCAAAAAGCATTTAAGAGCTATGAACAACAATTAAGTGTCATCAAAGGAAAATTGCAGACAAAAGACAACACAAGAGAGATCGAACAAATAAAACCTAAACCAGAAGAAAAATTGAAACTGAGTAATGAGGATCGAAACTTTTTGTACACCAATGTAGAAGGAGGGAGGGATAATCAGGGTAAACTATTATTCTCTGGTGGCTTAAGTAACTTAACAGCACGGCAGAGTAAAGTGGACCCCTTGAAAGAACAACTATCTGAAGACGCAAAAGACGTTAAAAAAGTTAAACGTGGACTGAATGAGCTAAAAAATAGATTGCTTTCGAACCCCAATCTAATTCCAGATCTTGATAAAAATCCTGAATGGCAAGCGATGAAGAGTCAGCACCCAGAAACGCCATTGCAAGCGGTAACACGGTTATTAAATTTATGTAACAGCAATAACTTAGATTCTTCAGGATATCAGCAAATTGTAGTATTAGCCGATAAGCTGGAAGACTTTAAAAAACTCTCTATATCCGCGGGGAATTTAAAAGACGTAGCACTTGAATTAGAGGATTTGGAACGAGGAATTGAGCTTAGCAATAAAGCAAGGGAAATATTACAAGAAGCGGGAGAAATTCCTGAAAAAGCTTCAGTAAAATTGAAGACAGCTAGAGAAAATTATCAAAAGGCTGTGAATAGTCTCATTCAAGCTAATGATGAAATTTTGGCCAAAACAAAGGCATTGAAAGAAGCTGAAGCGAATGCTTCGACTTCAATAGGAAGGAAAATGATCAATTATGCTATAAGTGATTTGGATAAAGCAAAACATGCAGCAGGGCTAGCAAAAAATACAGCGGAAGCCAGGCAAAAAGAGGTGACTGCAGCTCTGAAAGAGATTGCTACAAATATTTCTCCTGATTTGATTCGTAGAGAACTAGAAAGGAATCAGCAAATAATAGCACAGGCCCAAGTTAGTAAAGAGGCACTAGGAGCAGATCAATTAAATGAACTAGAAAGAGCGGAATCGCAACTTGAACATTATCAAAATCTCGAGCAAGTTTTATTGAGATATAGTGCAAGGATTAACAATCCTATTACTACTGATAGCGAAGTAGTGAGACAAAAGGAAGGAAACAAGGTTATTGAGGACTTTAATAGAGTAAAAGAGTCGCTTCGAACCTGGGGGGCTTCTTTTATCAATAGCGACGAGATTAAATCATTGCGTGATATAGCAGAAAAAATGAGAAATCAAGGCCCAAACGCGCCAGTTAAAAAATCTTCAGGTATAGACAACCCAACTTTGCTTGAAGTAATGGAGACTGCAGCTGAACTTGAAGAGATAGATAAAATATCTAGAGGTATTGAAGGTCTTGAAAGTTTTCAAAATGATAATACTAATACTATGATGCTTTGTTATGCACTTGCCATTGTAGGTGCATTGACAATTGTACTTTTTCCTTTAGTAATTTATTGGCTCTACAATTTGAAAGAGAATTTAGAAAATGCAAAAAATATATCAGATGAACTTAAAAGTTCGTTTAATAATCTGCCTTCTATAGATGAACAAACGATGAATAGACTCAAACCCATAGTAATAGGAGAAGAAGGTGAATTTGATATTTAAATAAATGGTATATAAATTAATAGATTATAAAATTATTATATGATTAAAGTGTAATAAACTTTACTTAATCTGACAGATCCAATAAATAAATAAAAAAGGACTGTTATGAATATAAATGTAAATGACAAAATCATCAAAAATAAACTAGGAATATTAGAGCTAGCGAAACAACTTGGGAATGTTTCTCAAGCCTGTAAAATCAGGGGTTATTCGCGAGATAGTTTCTATCGCTTTAAAGAGCTTTATGAAACAGGAGGCGAAGCGGCGCTTCAAGAAATCAGTCAAAAAAAACCTATTTTAAAAAATCGAGTTGAACCTGAAGACGAAAAGGCAGTTGTTGAATTCGCAATGATTGATGTCAAATCGAGTGTAGAATTAATTTAATACAATATATAATTTTAAAAAAGAGGAAATTATGGAAAGAGCAAAACCAGAAAGATCAGTCTATAAACCAAAGATAGACCAAAAAACATCGAGACTCATTGATCAGAAATTTGCGACCATTGAGGCGCAATTTGCGACGAACAAAGGAACAAGGAAAATAGAAGAAAAAGAATCAGGCAAAGAGAAAATGACTCCAGAAATGCAGGAAAGTTTAAAAAAATGGGAACAAGGCCAAGGACAGTTAGAATTCCAAGGACTACAAAAAAGTAAAGTAGAAATTGATTTCGGTGTAGACTTAAGTAGCAAAATACAACGACAAGCCGAATTAGATAGACTGAATAAGCTAGAAAAAGAAAAAGCTGAAGATGTTAGACGGAAACTGGTTGCATTCGAAAACGCGCCTAATGTTTCCGATAGATCAAAAGAACAAATTCAAAAATTGCAAACAATAAACGACGTAGAAATCCTTCGCCAAAAGATTAGTGCTTTGGCAAGTCATTTTAAATCTTCTAAATTACCTCCAGAGAGTCTTCCGTTTAAAGAAATGGTACTAGATTTAGCCACTTCGGTAGAGGATTTGAAAAGCTTTCAAGATCAATTGGCGGATTTAAACCAAGGAATTAAGATAAGTGACCGGGCATCGAGATTATTACAGCAAGTTGAATTGGAGGAGACATATGTTGATTTGGAAACCAAAGTAAAGGAGAAAAATGAAAAAAAAAAGGCTTATGACGAGGCCAAGCTTGAATATCAAAACGAACTTAAGGCAATTAACGAATCTAAGCAAGCTGTGTATATGAATGTTGATTTGCTTAAGGGACTTAAGTCATTGAAAGAAGCAGAGACAAAGGCAGAAAGTGCCTATCAGCAAGCTGCTAAAGAGTTGAAAGATGCTGAAGAGTTGAGGCCAGAAGAGGAGCAAAGAAAAGCAAAGAGAGCAGTAAGTGAGTTTAGTCAACAGGTAGATGAATACAGGCAGGCTGTAGTAAGTCTCATTAAGGCTTCTCCCGAGAAAAAGCAAAACGCTAAAAAAGCTGTAAGCGCAGCAATGATAGAAGTTGAGAAGGCCCTTCAAAACGTCAGTAAGCATGTTTCTACACCTGCTGAAATTGAAAAAAGAATTAAAACATTAGAAGAGGAACCCCAGGATGCTCAGGGCAAAAGTACTCTTCTCTCATTAAGGAAGCTTCAATCGACTTTAGAAGAATATGGGATCACAGGGCAAAACCCAGAATCTGAAAGGATACAGCAGCGAGCTGAATCTTTACGCGCTGCTATTGCAGAAGATGGGC
Organism: Verrucomicrobiota bacterium; assembly: GCA_013289195.1. The sequence continues at coordinate 12,349 of JABDAI010000014.1, read as the reverse complement.
CTGCTAGTAAGTTATTTCATCAAATGCATGAAAAGGCAAAGAATCTGGAAACTAGCGCTTTATCCGTTCAGGAAACAACCGCTCAAGCACTCGATGCAATGGAGACATTAGATAAATGCATAGTAAAGTTACGAACCATTGATGCAATGTTGGCCGTAGAGGAGGGTTTGAATGAGTTTAAAGCAAAAAATCAGAACTATGTACAAGAATTGCAAGCCTGGCGAAATAGTAATGATTGGGATAAATGGGGAATCAGAATAATTACATTTTTTGTCGTAGAAATGGTAAAGATTACACTACAATGGTATTATGAAAGTCAAGGTGAAGAGGCGGAAGCTATCCGAGTATCTTCTAATAAGATGTTCAATTATGTTTTAGGACTTACAGGAGAGGATGCTATCGATTTCATAGGTGTGAACGGTAGAGACTCTTGACGTAGAGCCAACAAATCATGATCTACCCCCTTCGAGAAACAAAAATAAAGTTGCACATGTTTCCGACATCGAAGAAAGTCCAAGGTCTGGCGGTTCTGACTACGAATATCCATTGAGTGAGCCGGAAGAGGGGCAGAAAAAAGACAGTTTTAGCGGGGAAGAAGACAGTCCTAGCGATACCGAGCAATAAGGGAAAGGGGAAAGCTTATCAATTCTCAATAGGTTCGTTGCCTTCGGTTATTTTTACCAGGAATGGAATTCACTACAGATGTCAATCAGCTCTTTTTGCGCTTCCATGATCTTATTGATGTCTTTGTAGAATACAGGCATTTCGTCGATTCCGGTGCTTATTAGCGTTATGCCGTGTTCTTTGGGATATTTTTCTCCAAAAGTCTTTCTTTGTTTAATGTATGTTTAAATTAAAATTTTTTTATATTCAAGTTTAGTGTTATTAAGAAATCGAATAATTTGTTTTTTAATAAATTATGTATTATATTTAATTAATTAAATATAATTTTAATTTTAAAAAAGGAGATATTATGGATAAATCACGTATAGATTCTGGTAAAGGGATTCCGATCCCTTCAACGGTGAGACCTTCAGAAGCAGTTGAAAAAAAAGAAGGTGTTGCGAGTTTTTCAGATTCGCAAAGGACAGTAGAAGAACGGACAAGCAAGCCTTCCGATACAAAGGACGCAATAAAGCAAAGCACTTTACAGAATGTTACTGAATGGGCTACGCTTTTGAATAATGCGCAAACTAAAGTATCTGTGCTTAAACATGGATTTAAGTTCGCAGAAAAACATCTCGAGGAGCAAGAAAACTTCTCGAAAGCAGCAATTGAAATGAATCTGAAACTTGCGAAAAAAGATGCGGAAAAGTCGAAGTATGCTAATATGAAATTAGAAGACATTCAGGCAGTTAAAGATCGAAGAAAGCAGAAAGAACAAATAGACGTGGAATTAAAAAAAGCTATGAAGGATCTGTCTTCATTGGAAAAAGTGATTAAAGAAGGTGGGAAGACAGTCCAATTTTTTGAAGCTTCGATCATTCAGGATTCAATAAACAATCTTGAAAATAGTATTGAACTCTGCCAAAGAGCTGCAGAAACAGCAATCAATTCACCTGAAGATATAGAAGCTCGAAGTAAAGCAATACAAACAGCACAGCAGGTTCAAGATGCAATTAGTGTAGTGAGTAAAGTTGTTCCTACACTTGATGAAATTAATGAAGGAATTAAAGAACTAGAAAATAAAATTAATGAATTAAAAGCGGGTGCTCAAGAGAATAAAGAAGTTAATCAACAGCAATTAGCAGAAGACAATGCAAATCTTCTTGCATTACAGTCTCTTAAAGCGAGAGTAGAACAAAATATTCCGTCAAGCCAGGGACCAATTGCAGAAGGCGTAACAGAAAATAGACCTGAGAATTTAACTGTACAAAAAGTGGTAACTGAAAGTATAGAAACGTTGGAAAACTTGCAAGGCAAGGGCATTTTGGCTGAGCTTGAGGAAATAATAGGAAATATAACTGCGAGCCTAAAATTGCTGCAAAAAACAATAAGCGGAACGGGAGAAACTATACAAATTAGCATAGGTATACCATCCGAGAATCTTTTTAGACCAATAATCGAGGACGAAGAGAAGCTTAAATAGATCGAGGATTTAATTTTATCAATCCTCAGCAGGTTCATGACCATCGGCCATTTTTACTAGGAATGGGTGGAATTCACCGATTATATCGATGAGGTCTTTTTGCGCTGCCATGACTTTATTGATTATATTTTTTGTACGTTAATATTTTATTTTTAAAAAATTGTGAAATTTGAATTTTATTCAATGTTGTTTTATATTTAATTAATTATTAACTTATAAAATTTAGTTTTTGTAAAAGAAGAAAAATTATGGAATTTCCACAAAAAAAAACAGTCAACCAAGAAACGCAAGGAGTTTATAAGCCAGTCTTAGATAAAGGTAAATCTGAAGAAATTAACAGGCAATTGGACACTCTTGAGGGTCAGGTTGCGCAATTTAAGACAAAAGAAGAATCGAGGAAAGTGACAGTACTTCACGACAAACAGCTACGCACTTTACATACCTGGTTACAAGGAAGTCATTTAACCGGAGCAGGAGGAGCTCAGTTGATGTTCGGTGTGAACTTAAATAATCGACAAGCAGTGGAGCTTAAATTGAATGAGTTGAATGCGAAAGAAAAAGAATATAGTGAAAAGGTTAGAAATGAAATGGATAAGCGTGGTCTGGCTACTTTAAGCATCGAAAGTGAGGCGCTTGACGCAGTCATTAAACTGGCTAAAGTCGACCCAGTTGATCTTGATGATCTTAGTGAAATAGTAAAGGAGCTAAAACAAGTTCGCCTTCAATTGGAAGATTTGAAGAAGGGGATTGATTTCAGCAAAAGGGCAAGAAAGATATTACAGCAAACTGGATATGTTGAAAATCTAGTTGTAGAACAGTTACAGAAAGCTATTGCAGATAATAAAGCAGCTATAAGGGAAGTTATAATAGCTAATGATGAAGTTTGGGTAGCAACGAAAGCGTTACGGGCAGCCGAAAGTATTGCAAATAAACGGCCTTTGGAAGCTATAGAAAAAGAACCACAAACCCCAGCAGTACAGATGTGTGCCGGAAGTCTCGCAGCAGCAGAAGCAAAATTAAAGAAAGCAAAAGATGCGGGACAAGTAAAGCAAAAGGAGTTAACATCAGTTCTTCAAGAAGTCGCTTTAAGTATCGATCTCGAAGACATTAGTAAGCAGATAGAAGAAACTGATAAGACAATAAAAGTTTTGGAAAACAAAATTAAGGAAAGGGTTATTCTAACAACGCAAGAAGCAATAGATCTTGAAACTCTGCCATCAAAGCTAAAACAGTATCAAAGTCTACAGCAAGTTATATTAAGATATGGTATAAGGATTAACAATCCGGCCGAACCATTAAGGAAAGAACAGGAAGCAAAAGCCATTAGAGACTTTAAAGGCATACAACAATGGATTCGACTTGGGGGAATAGCTTTTACAGAGGCGATAGAATCATTGCGTGCGATATTAAAATCAGAAAAAGCAGAGGAAGGTGACCAAAATTTGAAAAATTTAGATAGGATAATGAATTGTGCAATTGAAATTGAAGAGATGGATAGAATGGCCAGAGGTATTAAAGGTCTCGAGAATTTTATAAGAGACAATGAACATAATATGGCATTATGTCATCAAATTGCAATTTACTTTGCTTATTCAATTATACTTTCTCCAATCGCATTAATTTTATTTTATGTGGAGCAGCTGTGGAGTTCCGCAGGAGAGGAATCAGAAAAATTTTCAAAAGAATGTAAAAAATGGTTTGGTGTTACGGATAACATTCTTTATGGCTTAGTGGAAATGGGACCATTGGGGAATCTTGAGGTAACGACAACTTATGATGCTCATCCAAAAACTTCTGAAAACAAAAATAATTTGCGAGTCAGCGACAGCGATTCGAGCTAGCCGAAATCGGAAAATTAATAAACGTTAATTTGACAGATTCCAAGATACTTATCAATCCTCAGCAGGTTCATGGCCATCGGCCATTTTCACTAAAATTGGATGAAATTCTCCGACTATATCAATAAGATCTTTTTGCGCTTCCATCACTTTATTGATATCTTTGTAGACTCCAGGCATTTCGTCGATTCCGGCGCTCATTAGGGTTACACCGTGTTCTTTGAGGTATTTTCTCCAAAAGTCTTTGTTTAACGTGCGCTTGGCCTCACGTCGACCTAATTGGCGGCCTGCACCGTGAGAGCATGATTTTAGGGATTCTGGTTCGCCTTTTCCTCTTACTAAGAAGGTTGGAGAAGACATTGAGCCCGGTATGATGCCCAGTTGGCCTTTTTGTGCGGGAGTGGCACCTTTGCGGTGGACAATGAGCATTCTATTATAATGTTCTTCTTCCCAAGCTAGATTGTGGCTATTGATAAAAGAAAAGAGGACCTGGGCGCCTAGATTTTTGGCTATGTGTTTATGGATCAATTCGTGATTGGCTTGGGCATATCGGTTCATGAGCTGCATGGCATCCCAATACTCCTTACCTTCATGTGATTTTAGCGAGAGCCAGGAAAGGCGTGAGAGTTCCTTGTCCGTAAGAGGGCATTTTTGTTGTGCTATTTTGCTATAGTAATTACAGACCATGGCCCCAGTGCCTCTTGATCCGCTGTGAGAGAGGAGGGCTACGTAGTCTCCGGGAGCTAGATTGATGTCATTTTTGCCGATTGTAAAGATGCCGAATTCCACAAAGTGGTTGCCGCTGCCGCTCGTTCCTAGTTGTTCCCAGGCTTTATCTTTATTGGCTGCGGTGACGGGGGAAATGGACCAATCTTCGTCCATGACCTCGTGTTGGCGCTTATCCCTTTTGAAACTGGCACCGACGCCGAAACGGGTTTCCATATCAATGGCTTGTTTAAAGCGTTGCATGTTTTCGGTAAGAGCCGTTGTAGGGATGTCGAGGACACTGAGCTTGACGCTGCAGGAGATATCAACTCCAACAGCGTACGGAATGACGGCATTATCCGTACCGAGGACTCCACCAATAGGTAGGCCGTAACCAATATGTCCATCGGCCATTAAGGCACCTCTAACGCTTATTGGAAGGGAGCAAGCGTTGTCCATTTGTTTAATGGCAGCTTTGTCGATAAGTTCTTCACCCCAGATTTTATATTTCATAGTAATTATGAGGCTAACAAAGTTTTCTCCTCAAAACCACTTTTTTCTTTTGAAATATCTGTAGGGTAACCAGGAGGATAGAACCATAAGAATAAGGATTAGGGGATAGGAGATAACCCAATCGAGTTCTGGAATGAATTTGAAGTTCATGCCATAGATGCTAGCGATTAGGAGTGGGGGCAGGAAGACTACAGAGACGAGGGAGAAGATTTTGATGATATTTGTCTGTTCGATATTGATTTGGCCTAACGTTGCATCGAGTAGGAAAATGATTTTACTTGAAATAAAAGTAGCGTGATCATTGAGGGCCGAGATATCGGATAAGATATTTTTGAGATGTCCAAGAATTTTTGGTTTTTTATCAGTGAAGGTACTTTGGATGAGAAATATAGCCATGCGGTTGAAGCTGGTTAAGCTTTCACGGACTTTTGAAACGGTATTTCCGGAGATAGTAATTTCGCGAAGAATATTTTTATGGGAAAATTGAGGATCTTTTTGATTATTAGTGGAATTAAGTATATTGGTATTTTGAGCATCTAAATCATGACCTATTTGTTCGAGAATTGCGGCCGTTTCATTGATGATATTTTCAAGAAACATGAGGAGTAAGTTGAGAGCAATATTTTCTGTAGAGGTTAACTTGCGAGAATAGGCAGTAAAGTGAGGGCCAAAGAGATTGAAGTCTGTATCTCTTGAAGTAATCAATATGCCTTTTGTGACGATGAAGGTAATGACTTCAGGTTTGAGTTCATCGATGTTCTTATCTTGATTGATAAAAGAAGTGATGGACATGTAAATAGCATTATCTTCTTCGTAAAGTCGATTGGAGACGGAAACATTTCTAGTTTCCTCGGGGGTTGGGACGTTGATTTGCAGTAATTTCTCGAGTTTTTGTTCTTCGGCTTCTGTGACGTTAATGAGGTCGATCCAAACCGTATTAGCAGGAATAATGCCGTCTAATGTGAAGGAGTGCTTATTAATGGTTTGGTTTTCTAGGGTGTATATTACCATGGGTCTAGATTGAACTTTGCAGAATGAAGTGAGGGTATAAATTTAATTTAATAAAAATAATAAGGAATTTCAATATCGATTTTAAGAGGATTTTAAGAATTTAAAAAGAAAGATAAATTTTAATAATTTAGTTATTATTTAAGTTTACTATTATAAATTTGTTGTGATAATAGTAGTATTTTTTTAAGTAATTTGATTTTTGATTAAATTATATATATATTGAATAATAGGAGCATTTAATTAAACTTAAAGAAAGGAAATATATGGATAAATCAAAAAATATAGTACATGTACCTCGGAAGGGTCCGCCCCCGGGTGCAGTAGATTTAATGAAACCAATAGGACACGCAAAGCCAAAAGGCACCATGCAGGTCAAGAGTGGTTCTCAAAAAGCAGTTCAACAAACTGAGCAACCTACTGCAAAACGAAAGATGGAGCAGGCAAAGCAGGCAACGAAGCGTACTTGAAAGAATCTAACAACCGATAAAGAGGTAGGAATAAAATGAGAGAAATAAGATCAACAGGTGAACCGGGTAGAAAAAGTACAAAACCAGGCGAAGAACAATCGAAGACAGAACTTCCAAAAGGGCACATAGAGGTTGGAGGTGAGTCGATGGTTGTTCGACAACTGCCAGAGCAAGATGATTTGAAGACAATGGTTCAAGAGTCGAGGAAGAAAACTCAAGAGGCTTCTTCTATTGAAGAAATAATGAAAAATCTGCCTAAAGTACTGGTGAAGGATCAGATTCATATTCCACCAGAGCGAACGATACCGCAAAATGTAAATCCCGAACTTGGAAAAACGGACAAAACGGATTTTCCATTTTTGGGCGGAGGAGATACAAAATATATCCAACAATTCGGTATCTTATATCGAGGAGATGAGGATTTTCACAAAAAAATGACAATAACTGAAAGAATTGAAGCTGGGATTTTAATTACAAAGGCCGAATGGTCTACAGGAGGTGTAAAGACTGGTCTTGCAAACATGATGGCACAGGAATTAGAAAAATGGGATGTTCAAGGCGGTGGCGGCAAAAAAGTGAATATAGATCGTCAAGAATTAGCAAACTGGTTAGAAACTGTAGCAATTAATCCACCATCTCAACATGATTCTGAAAAAAGAATCGAATATGAGGGAAAATTATCTTTTATAGCTTTTTCATTGAAAACTAATAAAGAAGTCGTGCAAGAATGGTTAAAGGCAATTAAGAAGGAGTATGACGAAAAACACCCAAATAAAGCTTCAGAGAAAAAGTGATATTTCTTATTTCCGATTAAAGCAGGAAGGCGGATGAGACTTGAGATTAATTAAATTAATTAGTTTGGTTATTAATTTATTAAGTTTATTTAATAAAATGAGGTTTTTTCGTTAAGAAATTTGAGTATTTTAAAATTAGAAATATATTTAGTATTAGAGAGATTTAATTTTAAATGAGGAAATAATATGGCAAATGTAAGTGGAAAAGATAATATATCTACGAGAGGTTGGAGGCCGATTGGCGGAATAGATATACTGAAATCCGCAGTACAAGGTACTATGCCTTCCAAAACTGGTCCTCCAAAAAAAGTTCAAGAAACAAAGCAACCTGATATCAAGCAAGAGATAAAGGCACAGCAAACAGCTTCTCAACCTATTCGCAGGTTATTTTTATGAGAAAATTAAGAATCTTTTTAATTATTAGTGGAGTAAATATTGGTATTTTGAACATCTAAATCGTGATTTACGTGTCATTGAGGGTAATTATTTTTTATAACTATTTCATTAGTATATTATGTTTTGTTTTTTATAAATAGTAATATATAAAATAGATATACTTTTAATTAATGATATAATAAATAAAAATAGAGGGAAAATAAAATGAGAGAAATAGGATTAGGTAAAGCAGCTAACAAAATAATAACACCGGGTGATAAGCAGCAGAAGACCGAACGGCCAATAGGGCACATGGAAGTTGAGGGAGAATTGAAGGATGTTCAACAGCTGCCTGAGCAAAAAGATATGAAATCAAAGATTAGAGAGTCCGTAAATAAGGAAACTAGTATCGAAAAAGTAATAAAAGATTTGCCCCGAGTAGTGAGGCATAAGATCGATGAATCGCCACCGCGGCCAAAGCTACAAAATGTAAATTCCAAACTTGAAAAAACAGATTTTCCATTTTTTGGCACAGGAGATACACAATATATCCAAAAATTCGCTATCTCATATCAAAATTGGGCTGAAGACTATAATGAAGAAATGACAGTAACTGAAAGTTTTGTAAATTGGATTTTACGTAAAAAGGCTGAATGGTTTGATGGGGGTGCAAAGACTGGTCTTGCAAAAATGATAGCTGATGAATTAGAAAAAAGGGATGTTCAAGGCGGTGGCGGCAAAAAAGTGAATGTAGATCGTCAAGAATTAGCAAACTGGTTAGAAACTGTAGCAATTAATCCACCACTTCAACATGATTCTGAAAAAAGAATTGAATATAATCAAAAATTATCTTTTATAGCTTTTTCATTGAAAATTAATAAACAAGCCGCGCAAAAATGGTTAAAGGCAATTAAGAAGGAATATGACGAAGAACACCCAAATAAAGTTTCAGAGAAAAAGTGATATTTCTTATTTCAAAAATTGACAATATTCCGTGATATTGTAAGCATTTTTGGATGATTTTTCGAGCTTGGGAAAAGATTAAAAGAGAAAATGCTTTCACATTGATTGAAGTACTTTGTGTTATTGGGATTGTAGGGATCTTAATGGGATTGTTATTGCCGACAATGGGTATGGTTAGAAAATCTTCTTTAAGGACCCAAACTAAAGCGCAATTTTATCAATATATTTTTGCTTTAGAAAAGTATTTTCATGAATATGGACAGTATCCTTGGTTTTTTTATGATAAAGATGAAGTCAATCTTACTGCATATAGTGCAGATTTTGTAAAAGCTTTGTCCGGGCATGGAGTCTATCCTGAATACAAAGATATGACGGCTCGTGAGCGGCAGAAATTAAATCCAAAGGGAATAGTATTTTATCACTTTGATAGGACTGAGTTTAATGACCAAGGATTGATTGTCGATGCTTTTGGTAATTCAGATATTTGTATTATTGCAGATACTCAGCAGCTAGGGTTATTGAAGATTAAAGATAAGAAGGTTGCTGCTAAAATTGGTATCTATTCCAGAAATAAAGAAGGAGAAAAGTATGAAGATATTGAAAGTTGGAGATAGGAAGAATATGGGAAGTAGAACTAGGTATGGGTTTACATTATTGGAATTATTGATGGTGATTGCATTAATAGGAGTTTTGAGTTTTTCTGTTGTGTATGGATTTAAAGAGAAGGCGATAGATCCGCTAAAAAGAGGAGAGGATATCATTTTGAAATTGCTAAAAATAGGACGAAGAATTGCCATTTTGGAAGATGGCTCTGTCAATATTATGGTGCATAAGTATGATAGACGATTAATTTGTCTTAAGACGGAAAATAGTTCTATGTATGAGTTATTGCCAGAGGGAGTGGATGTTTATATGGAAGCGTGTAAGCAAATGACAGTGGAAGGAGAATTGTGGGATTTTATTGAAATTGATAATTCGAAACATAGATCTTGTGGAATGTCTTTAGTTTTATCAGAGGATAAAACTAAAAGGGTGAATTTTGATTTTGATTAAATGCAAGGGGAACAGGGGTTTTCATTAATTGAGGTAGTTTTAGCTGTTGGGATAATCGGTTGCGGAGTATTGTGTCTTTTGGGGTTATTTACGCCGATTTTGTCGCAAGTAAGGGATTTAGAAGCGATGAGCGAGTTTGAGGATGTTAAAAGGAAGGTAGATACTTTTATCCAAATGCGTTCTTTTGATGAAATATATAATATGACTAAAAAAGAAGAAACTTTTTATTTTTATGAAGATTGTGATGGAAAACAAGAGGTGTGCAATATTTTCGATGAAGCTCAAGGGAGTAGTAAAATAATTAAGGCACAGTTATTCCCTTCTAAAATGACTGATATAATGTCATGTGGACCATTGGATTATGATAAGAGTTATTTTGCTATATGGGTGGAAATCAATAAAGGAGGTCAATCCAGAGAGAATCAAAGCAAAGGTCGTAATTACGTTGTCATTAAAAATCGATGAAATTAAAAGGTCAGGCAGGATTTACGTTATTGGAGGTTTTAATCGTTGCATCGATTATGTTAATGATATGTTATATTGTGCTGAAAATGAGCAGTCAGGTTGTGGGCACTTGGGAGAGATCTGCGAAGAAAATAAGCCAGGATAACGATTTGATATTAGCATTAGATATAATAGAGAAGGATTTAGAGACTTCATTACCTTATTATTGGATATATAATTTGGGGCATGGACGGATTCGATGGTGTTTTTATTCTTACGGGAAAACAGAATTTCCAAATGCAATTGTGTATGAAATGGGCGAAGAGGGACTCTATCGCTATATTGAAAGTATTGGAAGAAAGTACGATGTGACTGAGGCTTTGGAGGAAATAGGGATGTCTCTTAAAGGAATTTCGGCCAAAAATGTCCCAAAATTATCAAATAGAGTGGCCAAAGATGTTAAGGGTTTAACAGTAGAATTTTTATATATAAACTTGGATGGAATGGTTGAATGGACAAAAAAGGTGCCGTTTTTAGGAACGGCGATTAGTGCGGAGATTGGGGTGATGGGTGCCAGGAATAAGAAGTTAAGTAGGAGAATTGTGTTGGTAGGGGTGAGCAGTTTATGATAAACATAAATACAGTATTCAATTTAAAAATTTATTTATTAGACTTCTTTCGAAACCAACTCTTTTGCTCTCTAGCGGCGTCAAAAATTTATTCGGGATCCTCATGTATTTTTGTATACACTCCGGTCCCTTACAAATTGTTTCCTTGCTATAGAGCAAAATACTTAGTTTCGAAAGAAGTCTATTTTATAAATATTAAATTATTTTTTATGTTATTTTGCGTTTTTTTAATAAATGTTATAATTTTAAATATAAATTAGATAAAAATATTTAGTAAAAAAATAGTAATTAAATAAGGAAAAATTATGAATAAAATAACAAAGCAATTATCATTGATAATAATAAGTATTCTGACAATTTTAAGCCAATTGACAGCAGCAGAGATAGATCCAAATGCAGTAACTAACATAAAAATTAATAACATGACGGATTATTTTGTTTGGATAAAAGATATTAAGCAAAAAAATGTCGGCTTCGGGCCGCGTGAATGGGGAATGTCGCAAGGAAAGGGAATTCAGCCAAACAGTAAAGACATTGTTCCCTTGCACCGCTGGGTTTCTGAGGAGGCAATAAGCCGTGATGAGCGTTTTAAGAAGGGACCTGCTCCTGCAGTTACTGCTAAACTTCTTTTTGGGCTTAATGGCAATACACCCGAGACAAGCCAAAGCATCAATTTTGAACTTTCACCAAATAGTCCTAAGAAAATAGCTAAGGAAATGGACCTTGGAGATAAAAAAGTAGAAATTGAAGTAAATATAGAAACCGAACCGAAGGAAATCAGTTCCGCGGATGGAGAAAAAGATACCTACTACGACTATTTTGTTACAATTACTGCAAATGCGTACTGGCAGAAAAAATAGGGTACTGATTTGTAAATAAGCAGTTTTTAACGAATAAGAATTTTTAGCCACCCAAAATTTTGGAGGTTTTTATGAGGCCAAGGTATCGAGAATGTATTCCCCACCAGGATCGTTTGCTTTTTTTTATAGTTTTCTATCTCGAATGCAAGTTAAAAACTTTCCACTTGTAGAAGAATAATCTTGGTTGGGTCAAGTCGTTTGTAATCTATCCTTCTAATATATTATGTAATTAGCACTATACTATTTTTATAGTAAACAATTTATGAATTTTTTCAAATTTTAACAAAAAATTTGTTTTTTATAAGAAAAAGGTGTAGGCTTAGGTAATATTATATTATTTTATTAAATTAATATATAGATAGATAAAAAAGATAGATAAAAACAGAATAATTAATTTTAGAAAATTATGAATAAAATAACAAAACAATTCTTATTGGTGCTAATAGGTGTTCTAGTGATTTCGAGCCAAATGTTAGCAGCAGCCTTAGATAATAATGCTACTAACTTAACTCTCGACAACAAGACTGACTATTTTGTTTGGGCTAGAAGTATTCAGCAAAGAAGTGGTGGTTTAATGCGAAATTGGGAAATGCAAGGGCTTGGTCCAA
>JABDAI010000013.1 GCA_013289195.1 Verrucomicrobiota bacterium | reverse complement strand
ATGTCTCCAAAAGTTCTTGACAAAACTAAAATTGAATCTATTGTTTCGAACTAAATACAAATAAATCATCAATTATTAACCTCAAAATATAATTTACAATGCAAACACAACTTGGGCAAGCTACATTTTATCTAGCGGAGAAACCACATGAAACGTTTAAAATATGTCAAACTGCGTTGAATCAGCGAAACTCTGCTATTGCTCTTTCAGCCGACAAAAAGAACGAATGGCAAGAACTTCAAAAAAAAGCAGAAGCTGGTATTTTAGAAAAAAGAAGAACTAATCCTAGTTATGCTTCAGATATAATTTTATCAGAAATAGTAATTTCACCTGTTTCTATAAGTCAAAGGAATATACAGCATGAAAATGCTAATACTGCTGCTGCGCTTCTTCCATCAAATTCGAAAAAATCCGGTGATGCGCTTGAAAAAGCTGTTTTATTATACCAAGAGTACATAGAAGGAAAAATGCTACACAAAGCTTTTTTACTCTGTAAAAAACAATTAGAACTACTAAAACTTGAAAATAATCAAATAGAGCTCACAGATAAAAAGCTACAAAAAGAATTGTGGCTTAGGCTCAATGAACACTGCACAAGAAGAGCTTGGCTTATTGCAGAAAAACAATCTTATCACTTGTTGCAGTCCTTGGAAATCCTACGGGAATTACAAGATCCAAAACAAAATTGTATCAATTTATTAATATTCTTCACACACTATTCTAGTGTTAAAAATATATTAATTGAAATATACAACAAAGAAAAATCCTTTCTACAATCATTCCAAATCGAACTTGAAAAAGCTATAAAGGATAGTCCACAGAAAATAAAAGATTTTCTTAATCCTCCACAGAGAACAAGGATTGATTGGGATCGTTTTGCAAAGTTTGAATCAGATGTTTCCGTGTTTCTTTCAATAATAGATCCTGATCAATTCCCCGAGCTTTATAAGAAGGTTTCAGAAGGTCATAAAAAAATAGAATCTCAAACAAAATATAAATTCCTATATAGCATATCTACTACTTTAGTTCTGGCTTTAGGCATAGCAATTGAATTATATCGTGAAAATTTTCTATCTGTAATTTACATTTCAGCACCTATCTTTACTTTTATGTATGGGCTTTTATTTTTGTTAGCCTATTGCAAAATTAGTCTTCAACTGGATAACGAATCTTTTCTTTTTGATATCAAAACTTACTTAGATTGGCAAGAAACAATAAAATAAGATGAAAACCCCAGTTTCTGATCATAAAATATCTGTATTTGTTATAATTTAATAAAAGTAATTAAGATTATTATTGCGAAAATATTTCTCTGCTTTTTCATTTTAATATTGAAATCTTCCATTCTATTTTTGATAATGACCGCCTTGTTTGCTCTACGACCTTAGACAACTTTGGGTCTATAGGGCAGTGAAATTAAAATTATTAACCTTAACCAATATAGGATTAACTTTTTTAAAGTTATCCTAATAGTTCTTACATAATGAGTTCTGAAATGGAAGCCTTGCTCGCACAGAGCAATTTTGAAAATCTTAAATCCGGTGCCATCGTCAAAGCGATTATCACTGAAATACGCCAAAATGAGGTAATCGTCGATATCGGTGGCAAATCTGAAGGCTCAATTCCAGCAGCTGAATTCGTAGATCCTAGTGATCTCGTAATTGGCAGCGAAATTGAAGTCTTTTTAGAAAAAGTCGAAGATCGCAACGGAAATCCTGTTCTGTCCTTTGATAAGGCCGAACAAAAGAAAAACTGGGAAAATATCCTCGAAAAATGTGCTGAAGGAACAATCGTTCCAGGCCGTGTTAAAAGTAAAGTTAAAGGAGGTCTTATTGTCAGTATTGGCGTGGATGCATTCCTGCCTGCTTCACAAATCGATGTGCAGCCACCAAAAAATCTCGATCAATATGTTGGCCAAACCTATGACTTCAAAGTCTTAAAAATTAATTTAGAACGCCATAATATTGTCATCTCCCGCCGTGAACTCATAGAAGAACAACGTCATCAAAAACGTCGTAACCTTATTGATAATATTAATGTTGGCGATGTTGTCCGAGGTACCGTCAAAAATATCACGGACTATGGTGCATTTATAGATTTAGACGGCCTTGATGGTCTTCTTCATAAAACAGATATGTCATGGGGACGTATTGAGCACCCAAGCGAGGTAGTAAAAGTAGGTGAAACTATAGATGTGATGGTTACAGAAATTGACCGTGATAGGGAGCGTGTTTCACTAGGCCTCAAGCAAATAACTGCGAATCCTTGGCAAAATATTGAAGAAAAATATCCTATTGGAACGCATATTAAAGGCAGAGTTGTCAATTTAGTGCCCTATGGTGCCTTTATTGAATTAGAAGAAGGCGTAGAAGGACTTGTCCATATCACTGAAATTTCTTGGACAAAGCGCATTAACAAGCCAGGTGAGGTTCTCAAAGTAGGACAAGAAGTCGAAGCAATCGTTCTTGGCATACAAAAAGACGAACAAAAAATTTCTCTAGGAATTCGCCAATTAGAAGCTAATCCATGGGAGATGGCTGTTAACAATTATCGTGTGGGTTCCCGAGTACGAGGAAAAGTACGTAACCTGACAACTTATGGAGCCTTCGTTGAATTAGAAGAAGGTATTGATGGTATGATACACGTTTCTGACATGAGTTGGACACGTAAGATTAATCATCCAAGTGAAATGCTCAAAAAAGGCGATGAAGTCGATGCCATTGTCCTCGATGTAGATCCTAGCCAACAACGAATCTCATTAGGAATCAAGCAATTGCACGATGATCCATGGGCTAAGATTAATACCTTATTTAAAATTGGAGATATCGTTACTGGTAAAATATCGAAAATCACATCCTTTGGAGCCTTTGTTGAGCTCAAGAATGATATCGATGGACTAGTTCATATCAGCCAAATCAGTGAAGACCATATTGAGAAAATTAAAGACGTCATCAAAATCGGACAGGAAGTAAGTGCGCGCGTTA
Organism: Verrucomicrobiota bacterium; assembly: GCA_013289195.1. The sequence goes on along the minus strand of JABDAI010000013.1, from coordinate 24,029 downwards.
TTAAAATCGACCCGGAAGAACGGCGCATTGGTCTATCCATTAAAGCTGCTAATTATGACGAAACACGTCTACAAAATGAAATAGCTGCCTTTGATAGCATCAAAACTCACGAAGAATTGTCGAATTTAGGTGATATTCTTGACGAAGCTTCTAAAGACTAGTTTCTCAACTTATTTTCCAAAAAAAATCCAAAACCTCTATGAAATATAGCTTCATAGGGGTTTTTTTTAAGTTACTAATTTGTAAAAAGCTTCCTTCAAACGATTTGTAATAGTTTCATCGTTAAATGTATAATTGGCTTGATGGGTCTTTATTTCTTTAATGGATAAGACTTCTATTGAAGTACCGGTCAAAAAAGCTTCTGTTGCATCTTGCAAATCGCTAAGCAAAACTTCCCGTTCTTCAACGGTAATTCCTAGCTGGCTAGCCAAATCTATAACAGTCAAACGAGTAATGCCATTAAGAAAGCTATGGGGAATGGGTGTGACTAACTTTGAACCTATAACAAAAAAAATATTTGAAGAAGAGGCTTCAGCAATATAACCACGATAGTCCAACAGCAACGCATCATCATAGCCTTGAGATTCGGCTTCATTTCTACTCATTGAAGAAATCATGTAAAGTCCAGCAGCCTTAGAATGTACTGGCGCAGTTCGAGGATCAGGACGTCTCCAACGGCTTTCGATTAAACGAATTGCAGGACGATTGCGATTTATAGGTCGTTCCCAACCCATAATAGCAACATGCACGTCTATGCCACGACTCTCTACAGTCAATTTTCTAGTTCCGCACCACCCTAGTGCTCGAATATAGCCATACTCGTAGTTTTCCCTTGTAACCAATTCACGAGTTGCTTCTTCTAAAACGTTGGCACTATAGGGTAATTGAAATCCCAAGCCTTCCGCGGATTTATGCAAACGTTGGTAATGCTCATGCACTTTAAATAGACGTCCTTTATAACTACGAATTCCCTCAAAAACCGAACTTGCGTAATGCAACGCATGTGTTTTGAGAGAAACAGTAGCATCGGACGAAGGAATAAAATTTCCATCCAACCAAATTGTTGATGCTTTTTTTTGTGTCATCATGTTTTTTGAATTAGTATTTTAGAGGGTATAAGAAATTGTTGACAATTTTTTACATTATATTATTACTTATATCGGTTGTGATATGCATTTAAATGCTATTACAAATAACATTTAATTAAAATAAAAAATTATAAAAATATGGAACAAGTATCACAAGGACAATATACACAATATCCACCGATGGGTACAAACCCTAGTGGACAGCCGTCTAACGCTGCCGGTAGATTTGAACAACATCACGTTCATCAAGGATATGGAAATCCTTATGCGCGGCAATTCGATTATGACATACCTGATATGCCTATGGCACATATTAAATGGAAAGATAGAGAAGTTTCCATACCTGCGCCCACATTGAACAAAATGGAAGAGAATCTTACGGCAGCAGTTCAGCGGACACAAGAGAATAATATGTACGTAGCAGTAGGGGTTTTAAAATCTGCCGTTTTGGCATTTTTAGGGTTTGAAAGCGCGTTCAAAACATTGCTAAGTAAAGGGGATGACAATACATTACTTTATATTCTTGAAAAATGCATTAGTGAATTAAACCAAGCCAACATGGAACAGGGTAAAGTAGGAACACATGAGTTTTCATTCTTAGTGACAAATGAGGATCCTATAATTACAAACTTTCGCGAATTATGTGAACATTGTATTAAAATTATAAATGAGATGTTGCCTTTACTCCAAGGTAGAAAAACAGCAATTAATCAACACGAAGCAATAAAACAAGTCTATGGGTGGACAGGTTGGAAGCAACAAGCCCAACAGATTAAGGTATCGAATTCAGTCCTTGGTCGTTTAATAGAAAAAATGCTAAAAGAAACTCCTGAAAATTCTATATATAAAGAAGTCCGATGTTTCCAGCAAAGTGTAGCCTATATCCTGAATTGTTTTTCGAATAGCAGCTATCCTGACCAAAAAACTATTCAAAACATCTATGAAAGAAATGGATTTGTATTGTTCGATGAATATAGTCATCCTTTAGAATCAATAGAAGTCCATGATGAGAGTGAAAACTCTCAAGTAGCTCCTGAAAGACGAGGATGGTTCTCTTAGATAATAAAGTTGCTAAAGGAAACTTTTATTGATAGTCGTATTTGCAATCATTTGATGGAACTTTCAAACAAAAGTGCAATTGTAACAGGCGGAGGGCAAGGAATTGGAAAAGGACTTGCCCTTGCTTTAGCAAAAGCTGGAGCCAATGTGGTTATACACTATCACGTCGCTGCAGATAAGGCAGATACGACTGCCAATGAAATTAGAAAACTCGGTCGACGCGCAATAACAATTCAATCTGACTTTTCTCAAGCAAATGCGCCTGAAGCATTTCTCAATACTGCCATCAGTCAATTGGGGAGTATTGATATTCTCGTTAACTGTGCCGCCATCTACCATAGAGGTCCTTTGCTTAACTTAAGTCCTGAGTTATTCACAAAAATGCAACAAATGAATGTTGAAGTGCCACTCCGATTAATCCAAGGTCTCGCCCACCATCTTATAGAACGAAAAGCTCCAGGCAGTATTATTAATATCTCTTCTATTTCGGGACTAAGACCAGCGATAGGTAGCTGCGCTCATTCTTGTGCAAAAGCAGCATTGAATATGCTCACGGCCTCGGCTGCATTAGAATTGGCTCCGTATCAAATACGGGTAAATGGAATTGCCCCCGGTGTTACAGAAACAGAATCAAATGAACCTTATATGAAGCAAGATCCTAAGGCTTGGAAAGAAATGATTGAAACTATCCCACTCAAACGTGGAGGTTACCCAAGTGATTATGCTGGACTCGTCGTTTTATTAGCTTCCGATGCTTCGTCATGGCTTACTGGCGTTACTATTACCTGCGACGGTGGCACAACTATCAGTCAATGAAGATTTCTTGAAGGTTTTCATTTTTAAGAAATGAAATTATTAATCAAGTTTTTTCAGGGATTATAAACCAAAGTTGACAAAATATAATTGTATTATTAGAAAATAACAATTTTACTCTAGTCTTATCTGTACTAACTAACCAATAAATTCACTTATAATGTTTACAATACTGACGAATACCAGGCCTAGAAATTTCACAAACGCCTTTTTTGGTTTTAGAAAACTTGAGCAGGGTCTGAATAAAGAACGTAGTCGAATTAATGAGACAAATCGTCATTATTATTTTGATCCTAGCCGAAAAACTTTTAGTTTTTCCCAACATACAAATCACAAGAAAGCAGACCAGGTTGATATTAATTCTTTATATAAAGATAATGAGCATTTCAATGATCCAGATAAAACAACCTGGAATCTTTCTGCCTGGGCCACAGTTATTGGAAGTATATTCGCATACTTGTGGATCAATAAATCAGCACAAGCCGAAGAGGAAATGGATGATAAAATAACGGAAGCATTGGAAAATCACCAAGTAAAGTTGCTGACAAAGGAAAATTTTAAGGAAATATGTCTTCATTTAAGAAGGGATAATCCTATTTTTAGATCATTGGAAATGCAATTTGCACTTACAGAATCAGAATTGAAGGCTTTTTTAAATGAGATTAAAGATAATAGCGAATTAGGTTACATTACTTGGCATAAGAATCAGGTTAGACATCAAACTTTACTGGATATAGAAACTAGATTAATTGAGAATAATAAAAACTACAGATATTACCCAAGCGACTATACCCATGCACTCTTAAGTAAACATGCCTATGTAACGTCAACAAATGGAAGTTCCGTAAATTTAGATCCTAAAATGGATCAGCATTTGGTAAATTGGAAAGTAGTTGAAGTTTTTGACGATACCAAAAGGAGCGGTTACTATGGGGCCATTTATGTCAATGATAAGACACACCAAGTTGTCTTAGCCAATAGAGGGACAGAGGAGATTATCAAAGGATTATTTAATAGGAATGGAGATTGGAAAACAAATTTCGAAGAAATATTGGGAGGAAGAATAATAGTAGGTCAACAAGCCAAAAACTTACGTGCTACTGCTGCAGCCATTGAGATAGCGAAAGAAAAGGGATATCGATTATCCTTTACAGGACATTCATTGGGAGCCTGGTTAGCGGAACTCAGTGCGTATTATTGTTTTGCCTATTTTGATTATAGGAATGTGAAAGCAGTGACATTTGATAGCCCAGGAACAGCTCCAATGATGAAGCAATTGCAACCGAATATTAAAAGTAGAGATGCAGTAAATTTATCCGACTTAGATATTGTGACTTACCTGTCAGGCCCAAATCCAGCAAATTCCTGTAATGGACATGTAGGAACTGTATATAGGGTAGAGACTAAAATGAAAATGACTGAAGTAGTCGAAAGTAAACTGCCAAACATCATAAAGAATAATTTTGGAGATAAAATTAAAGCACTCTTAAGTATAGAGGGGCATTTCTTATCAGGGATACTAGAAACATTTGATCCCGAAACTGGAAAGCCTAAAGCATGCAAAAAAATGCTGGATTGGCCGAGAGTTGAGTATTTGGGAACTGCAAGTTTTTCTAGCGAAGGAAAAAAAATTGCCAAAGAAGGAATCGGTAAAAGCGGTATATCTGGAACAACACAGATGGCTTTGAATCTAGCAATCGATCATCTTATCGATGATGGAACAGTAATGACCATTGTTGGCTTTTTGAAAACCTACATCAAAGGAGGAATCGATGCCGAACAATATTGGGCCTATTTCAGGCATATCGATTTAGAAATCGAAAGTCAAAACAAAGGGGAACAGCGAACAGAATTCAGTTTTGATAATCGATTCGCTCTTTATACTTTAGGAAAATATAGAGAAGGAAAGAATACGCATTTGATGGATCTACGTACGGGAAGTGTGGATAAGTATCTTTATAAATTATTTGATTTCAAAAAAAAGTTAAAAGATAATGAAGATTTGCCCTTTATCGTAAAAGTCCAATTAAATGAGCTTCTAAAGAGTTTCAAAATAGTGCCTAATGGTAATGACTATATTTTAATTCCTAATCAAGGATACGACGTGGAAGGGATTAAAGAAAAGACGAAGAGATTATTAGACGTGATTCCTAGCGATATAAGAGCTGTATGGAAGAATGTCGTTATAAATACAACTAAAGTTTATTTAAATGGCGAAGCTGCAGAAGCAGAAAAAATAAAAAAATTAGCAGATAATCTTGTATCTCTCACAAGCTTCTATATCGGAATTCGTAATAAGGAAAAAGAATTAAAAGAAAAACTCTATAAAGAAGATGTAGTAGTGATTAGCGGATTTGGAGGAATGGGCAAAAGTACATTAGCTACAAAGTATGGAAAAGATCGTAAACAAGAGGATTGGCAGGTAAGGTGGATAAAGGGAATGCAAATAGATGAGGAATTTTTCAAACTAGCACAAGAATTAAAAATAAAAACGAATAATTTAACTCCCTACGAAGTTAAAGATTTAGTATACCAGAAATTAGAAAAGATAGGTAGAGAAAAGCCTGTATTATTAATTTTTGATAATGTTGAAGATGGGAAGAAAATGAGTCAATATCTAGTGAATAAGCCTGCTCAGGCAAAAATTATAATTACTTCAAGAGATACCGCTTTGCTTAAAGAAATTAAATCGATTCAAATGGAAGGATTTGATAAAGAACAAGCAATAACCTATGTGAGAGAAGTTCTTGGAAGAACTAAAAATGAAGCAGAAAAGTTAGTAAATGTAGTCGGCTTATCACCTTTTAGACTTTCTAAAGCAGTAGCGTATTTGGGCAATAATGATTTAATGAGCATCAACGAATACGTGAAATATTATGAAGCAGTTAAAAAAGGACATAGTCAAAATAAGGATGTATATCCTGAAGTTGAACTATTATTTGGAGATATAAAAAAGAATGCACCTATAAGCTGGCAATTATTACAATATATGACATACCTTGATGCAGAGGGAGTGCCTGTTGAATTCATTATGAAAGTAATGGGTCTAACAAAACAAGAATTACAAATACACGTAAATGAATTAAAAAAATTATCACTAATGAGTGGTGTTGTAAGTGAAGGGGATAAAATGACACTTAAATTAAGTCATAGAATTGTACAAGAAGAGACTAAGAAAGTTTTGATGGATGACGATACGACGAAAATTAAAGCTGTCTTGGAAAAATTAATGAAAGAACTGGGCACCAATTTCGATGATGCTTTTAAAAAATATGATAGTCTTTCCACTTTTAAAGAAGAATTTGAATTTATAACACATGGGAAAACATTAGTTCATGAAGCAAACATGATGGGGTTATTGACTAAGCATAATGCATTGTTAATATACAAAATTGCGCTTTATTATTTAAAAATAAAAGCCGACGATAAACAAGCAATTCATTATTGGGAAGAACTATTAAACAATCAAAAATTGCTTAATACGGTGGATTCACCACAATTATTTATTGCTGATGTATATATGAACATTGGTCGTGCTCATATAAACCTAGGAAACGAAAATAATATTCGAAAAGGAATTAAATATGAAGAAAATGCAATAAAGGTATATCAAAATATCCCTGAAGCAAGAGAAAATTATGCGATTGCTTTACTATGGCTGGGAACTGGCTATCGTTTTTTAGAGGGAAATAAAACTAATCAACAAATCAGTGTGCAATACCAAAAAGAGGCTCTTGGAGTGTTCCGGAAAATTTATTCTGGGAATCATCCACAAATTGCAGAATCACTTTTCAATCTTGCAGCTACTTACTCATTTTTCACAGAAGAAGCAGACGAAGACGGAATGAAAAAAGGTCTAATATATTTCGAAGAAGCGTTAATAATGAATTACCAACTTGGAGATTGGCAAAAAATACCTGACATATTGTGTGGTATTGCGACTAGCCATGCAGTATTAGGTGATTTAGATAAAGCTTTAGAATATAATAAACAAGCTTATAGCATTTTATCTGCTGAGCTTGGAAGTGAGCATAAAAAGACAAAATTCTTCAAAGACGAGATTGGACAACTTCAGCCAAATTTTTTCAATAGAATAAAATCTCAACAGACACAAACCTGTTTAGGAGGTCATAAAGTCGGCAATGAATGTAGATACATTATTACTTCTCGTGGAGAAACGGATGAGAATTTAATAAAATTAAAACAAAAAATTCAAGTCAGCATTTTAAATCGTATAGTTCCTATTGTAGATGATGAAAGGTGGTGTGCGAAACATGGATGGAGTAATGAGGGGATTTTCGGAGAGATGGGAATTAAAGGATACCTAGAAAAAGATTATTTAAGAAAGCAATTAGGGGAATTAGGAAACAATGATAAAAATATCGAACTCGCTCAAATGCTATGCTTCGAAGCTACGAGTTTAGCAATAATGAAGTCAGAAACGAAAGCCTATGACGTAGTGAAAAGTTTTGCTCGGCATAATCCAGTGTTAGTAAAAAAGATTGCAGTAGAACACCCAGAATTTTTTGTTGATGGTTCAATAGTAGAAGCGTGCATTCAAGCAATGCCAGGAGATAAAGCATTTGAAGCCCATTTATTAAAGCATGTTAAATATACAGGAATGGAAGAAAGAAAGAATAGCAGGCTTTACTAGTTGTATTAATAAGTATACGATAGTAGCAATAAATCCTAAAAAGATTGTGTTTCGACTTCAAACCAGTTTTTCAGAAACCCAGTATATTTTATTTGACATCTTTATAATTTCAAATTGAATTAGTCGAAATTCTTTTATCGAATAATTTTAAAATTGAAAAAATAATATCAACAATAAACTAAACATGAGAAATTTTATTAAAATCACACTTGCATTGGCTTTAACAGCAACTACAGCAATTCTATTTTCTGGTTGTACAACGCCTAGAGGGTCGTGCTGCGAAAAAATATTGTCTGAAAGTGATAACTTTACTGGCAACTGCATGGCCGATCATCTCAAGATTTATGTGGAATTTAATTTCTTCTCTTTCGAACGTGAAAAAGTTAATGATGCAGTTCGTCAATTAAAGCATAATCCAAATCTAAGTCTTCTAATCGAGTGCCATTCTTTTTTTCCTGCTTGCACTAACCTCATGAAAAACTATTTAATAGATCTAGGTGTGGATGCCGGTCGAATTAGAAAACTTACAGGTGGTTCAGAATATCAAGTTTTAGTTATGCCCAGCAATATTAGTTTACAAGTCCGAGATGAAAATAAATCCACTTGGAAGGAAGAACCCGTGGTTTACAACAATTTTATTTATACTTCTTAATTAAATCCGATATATTTGCAAAAACTCCATAGTAAACTAAAGTATAAAAAGCTTTCCGATTGACTTTACAGCTTAACCAAAGATAAGATATCCCAATATTTTTATGAAAAAAGCGGGCAGTTTATTTGGCGGAACATTAATCATTGCGGGAACAACTATTGGGGCTGGATTATTGGCCTTACCTATTGTTTCAGCACAATTAGGATTCATTCCTAGTATAATATTGATGATGGGCGTATGTGCTCTTATGACATACACTGCCCTAGTGACCATTGAAATCAATTTTTATTTTGGCAAAGGAATAAATATCTCCAATGCAGCAGAACAAGTTTTAGGTAAAACTGGAAGAGGACTGTCTACTTTCGCAATTCTTCTACTCTATTATGCCCTCCTTTCAGCATACATATCCATGGGAACTTCCACGCTCAGAGAGATAATCAGTGCTTCTTGGGGAATGCAAACCTCTTCGATCCTACCAGAAATATTATTCACAGTAGTGCTCGCCGCCTTTGTTTATGCATGCACAAAAGCAGTGGACCATTTGAATAGGATGCTGTTCACCATTAAAGTAATATTTTTTGTAATTCTTATTGCTTCATTGCTTCCTATCGTGAGCACTCAAAATCTACTCTACGTAAGTAAGGATTTAACTCCAATATGGGCAGTGATAGCCCTTTTTGTTGTATCATTTGGATTTCATGGAAGTATCCCCAGTGTTATTGACTATGTCGGGTTGCATCCAAAACGACTTTTTTGGACGTTTTTCATAGGCAGTCTTATACCCCTTGGATTTTACATCCTTTGGGAAGGCGTAACTTTAGGAAGCTTACCCTTAGTAGGTGAACATAGTTTTGAAAGAGTAGCTATGCAACATGATGATGTTGGCTTTTTTATAAGTGAACTCAATGGAATGACTGAAAGTAAAATTTTAGATTGGGCAACGAATGGTTTTGCCACTTTGGCCATTGCTACCTCTTTTCTAGGAGTGGGCTTAGGATTGTTTGATTTTTTTGCACAAAAGGGCAGATTTTCGAATACCAAAAAAGGAAGAATTGCCTCTGCACTATGTACCTTTGTCGTACCTCTTGCCTTCGCAATCTACTATCCACAAGGGTTTATGATGGCACTAACATATGGTGGACTCGCCTTGACAATCATTGCAATCATTATGCCTAGTCTAATAGCATTAAGGATACGAAGACGAACAGATTATAATCCCGCTTACAAAGCTCCTGGAGGAAGTTGGTTGCTCCTTATAACATTTTTAATAGGCTGTGGAATTATTATTAATGAGGTCGTTGTAATAATGATGAAGAAATAGAATCTAGCCTATTTTAATCCTAATTTGACCGAAAGCAACCACTTAAAATATTGAGCTGGATTGGATTCATCGAGAACCTTATTTAACTGATCTGAATTTTGAATCAATTCAGGACAATAGTTCAAGGTAAATAATATATCATCAGGTTGTTCTAAGGAAAATATTTTATCCAAAGTAGAGACATCTAGCTTTCTTAGAAAGTCAGGATTGACATCCAAAAGAGAAAGTACCTTTTTAGCGTTATCCAGTACAGGCTTTTTATCAAAAAAACTCGGTTCTAATTCTGCTAGTAAATCGGAATGCCTAAAATCACTTAGAGATTCTAGAATAACCTCGCAGTTTGGTAGAGAAAGAATTTTCACTAAAGTTTCAGGCCTTACATTCTCCAAAATCTGTGGACTATGCTCCAAAATACTGAGTATTTTTTGAGGATCATTTACTAGAGCTTCTTGATCGAAAAAATTGGGCAACAATTTTGATAGCAAATTAGGATGACGATAATGACTGAGCGAATTTAGCAAAACTTCAGAGTCAGGGGAAGCAAGGATTTTTTCCAAAGTTTCAGGATTTAAATTTTCTAGCAATTGCGGATGATCCACAAGAAGTTTTAATTGAGATTCGTTAACAGAAAGTAATTTATCAAAATGCTTTGAATCCAATTTCACTAGAGAAGGATACTTTTCTAATAAATTTAATTTGGCATCTCTATTTGGCGAAGAAAGTATTGCTTTGATATATTCAATATTATCTCCAGGTGCCAATAATAATTGACTAACAATTTTGAGATTTTTATCGTTTTCAGATTCATCATTTTTAGATAAAGTATTAAATAAATCCTCCCCAAGAGCAGATTTGATGAAGTTTTTAACCGCGATAATTTCATCAGCAGAAGAACTATCTTTTCTAAAATTGTTGACCATTTCTTCAGTAATACCTGTAGATATGACTGTAACCCCTCTATCTGTTAGTGCAGTAAAACATATCTGGTCATTATGACCCGATAAAATTTCCATGTAACGTTTAAAACCATTGGTAACTCTATTGAAATAACTTTGTCCCGAAGCATCCACATTACAATCATAAGTCCGGGGACGACGTTCTGTACCAATAATTTTAGATAAATTTTTGGTACGAGGTACTGGTGATGACGTGCTAGCTATACTCATAGGCAATGCAAGGGATTTAGGATCTATATTTAAGAATTTAATGAAAATGAACGATGATAGAGTAACTTTAGATTCATATTACACCCGAAAAATAAATTTAGCAAATAAATGTGAGCTTTTTTTTTGAATGACTTTTCGAAATAATTTTAAAATAACAATATAAATACTTAATAACCAAGAAATTAAGTGATTCAAGGTTTATAAAAAAAATTTCATTGAAAAAGGAAACAATTAGTCATTAATTAATAATTTATGTCTAAAGAAAATAAAACCGCAATCAGCCCTACACGGGAAGAAAACTATCCAGAATGGTATCAACAAGTAATCCGCGCTGCAGATTTGGCAGAAAATTCACCTGTACGAGGATGCATGATAATCAAACCCTGGGGATATGCGATTTGGGAAAATTTCCAACGCATTCTCGATAAAATGTTTAAAGATACAGGGCATAAGAATGCGTATTTCCCATTATTCATACCAGTGAGTTACTTAGAAAAGGAAGCAACGCATGTAGCAGGATTTGCAAAAGAGTGCGCAGTAGTTACACATTCCAGACTAGAACTTGATGAAAATGGTAAATTGATTCCCACTTCTGAACTTGAAGAACCCTTGGTTGTACGTCCTACTTCCGAAACTATTATTGGGGAAGCGTATGCAAAATGGGTTCAGTCGCATCGAGATTTGCCAATTTTAATAAATCAGTGGGCAAATGTAGTTCGCTGGGAAATGAGGACGCGACTTTTTCTTCGGACAACAGAATTTCTCTGGCAAGAAGGTCATACAGCACACGCAACTGAAAAAGAAGCGATGGAAGAAACGCTCCGTATGCTTGATGTCTATACAGATTTTGCAACAAATTATCTGGCAATGCCTGTAATCAAGGGAGAAAAAACTGAAAGCGAACGATTTCCTGGAGCAGTTCATACGTATTGTATTGAAGCTATGATGCAAGATAAAAAAGCATTGCAAGCAGGAACTTCTCATTTCCTTGGTCAAAATTTTGCTAAAGCAAGTAAAATAAAGTTTCTTGATAGCGACGGTGTGGAAAAATTTGCATGGACTACATCCTGGGGAAGTTCTACACGAATGATCGGAGGGCTTATCATGACACATTCAGATGATGATGGACTAGTACTTCCACCTCGAGTAGCACCTACCCATATTGTTATTATTCCGGTTCTTCATAAGGAAGAATCTCGATCCGAAGTACTCGAATATTGTAACAAGTTGAAAAAAGAACTTGAAACGATTAATTTAGCTGGACGTCAAATTGAAGTAGAAGTCGACACGCGTGATATTCGCGGAGGAGATAAAATGTGGCAATGGATTAAGCGTGGCGTACCGATGATCTTAGAAATAGGTCCAAGAGACATCGCTGAAGACAGTGTTTTTGTAAGCCGCAGAGATAAATCAATCAAAGAAAAAACCGCCCAAAAGCGCTTAGAATTTATCAAAACTGTGGCCAATCAATTACAAGAAATGCAGGACAATCTGCTTAATCGAGCACTAAAATTTCGCGAGGACAATACTACCAAAATTGACACCAAAGAAAACTTTTATAAATTTTTTGAAGATGAAAATGCAGGTTTTGTTCTTGCACATTGGAATGGAAAGCCAGAAGTAGAAGAACAAATAAAAAATGATCTTAAAGTGACTATCCGATGTATTCCCCTTGAAGGTGAAAAGGAAAAAGGGAAATGCGTTATCACAGGTGAACCCAGTCAGCAAAGAGTTTATTTTGCAAGGGCTTATTAACCTCAATTTTGGAATTTTCGAAGGCACCCTTCTTCAGTCTTCAACCTAATTGAGCACAACGTCAGGCCAATAATAGGTTTTTGCATAAAGGTCGCAGTTACCCTGCGCAATTTGACCTATCAGAATTAAAACAATCATCAGCAAAGAAAGTTCTCGATAATCAAGTTTTTTGGTAACTCCCCAGGTACCTCGTGAAAAAACCATCTCAAATATCAATGCATGGTAAAATAAAATCTCACGATATTTTTTTGAAGACAACTAATCATGATTTTATCAAGAAAAAATTTAAAAATTTCTCACTTCTTTATGTCAACGATCTTCAAAAAAGAGGGTAGTAGGGAGTTACCAAAAAACTTGATTATCGAGTATCAATACTTTCTGAATTGGATTTCGATTCCAACCTGATATGTTCAGCATTCTCCCAAATGGATCTAAGAGCAATTTTGATTTGATCATCAAGAGCCCCTGATAGATCTAAATATGCAGACTCATAAATAGTTTTGATAGTAAAGTTTACCTTTGCAGGAAATAAAGATGGGATTTTTAGAGTAGCATTTTTCTTAATTGATTGAATAGAGAGCGTTTTGAGATTCTGCAACGATTTTCGTAATGCGAGAGTGGCATCCTCGTCAATGTCTCCAATAGAAAGTGTTTCTAGAGCAGGTAGCGACATTAGCAATTTCAGGCTAACATCCTTTTCAATCCGGCCAATAGAAAGCATTTTAAGGTTGTAAAGCGGACTTTCTGCTCCGATAGTGACATTTTTACCAATAGTTTTAATAGTTATTATTTTAAGATTTTGAAGAAAACTCGGTAAATTGCAAATGGTGTCATGAGAGATCGATCCAATTGAAAGTGAAGTCAGCGCACTAAATAAGTTTAGAAAATGTAAACTTGGTTCTTTTTGAGCCATCTTGATTCCAATGAAGCAGATCAAGCTACGAAAGAAAAAATCTGGATGAAAGTAATCCATTTCATTTATACTTAAAGATTTAAGATTGGGAAGGTAATCTAAAAATTGAAGTCTATCAAGAACCCAACTTCTTGCAATATCAAGACTTGTCAAGTTAGGAAGAGTTTTGGGTAGAAAATCATAATTTTCACATAACTCATCTAACGAAAGACTCTTTAGACTCTCAAGCTTGTTAGGTAAAGTAATATGGTAACAATTATGAATTGTAAGTTGTTCTAATTTATCGCAAGGACCGTTAATTGTAAGTGCACGTTGACACTTAATCTTCAGACTTATAAGATTTTCTAGCAATGTTTGTGGTAAACTGAAATCTGCGCCGCCACCGCCAGTAAGTTTAAAGTCAATATTCACATCCGAAAATATAAGTGTAGCATTCCAATCAATCTCGCCTATTTCGAAAATTTCTAAGCTATTCAATGAATAAGGGAGATCTAAAGTAGAACGACCAAATATGTTTCCTATAATACATTTTTTTAAAGCATGAAGTGGCTTTGGTAACTCGATGTTTACACTCTGACTATAAGGAAAATTGTCTCCCTTTCCTATGTCTCCCAGAATAAGTGTTTCAAGTTTATCGAGATGTTTCGGTAATTTGAGGATGGCACCGGACTCGATGGCACTAATAGTGAGTGTCTCGCAATTTTTCATAGAATCTGATAAGTTGCAAGTAGCACCTGATTTAATACAATCAATAGAAAGGTTCGTAAGATTATCGAGATATTCCGGTAATTGAAGGATGGCACCGGGCTCGATGGAACCAATAGTCAGTGTCTTGCAATTTTCAATGGAATCTGATAAATCGCAAGTACCTGATTTAATACAATCAATAGAAAGGTAAGTTAGACTATTGAGAGAAGGGGGCAGCTTGAAATCAAAGGGAGGACTAATCGTTCTAAAACTAAAATGCGTAAGGGCCCGCGCATCAGCAAGCTGCATTATTAATATATCAATTCTATGACCAATAGCAGAGTCGAAATCTAGTATTTTGAAATGTAAGCCTTGGATTTTATCAATAAGGATATTAGCTTTTCGTTCTTTTAATCTTAAAATATGTCTTATGTTTTCATCAGAAGAGTACTTGAGAAATTGCGATTTGAAACTATCAGATTTTTTTATCAATAATCCATATAATTGATCGATTTCAAAAGGAGCGTCGATGTGCACTACTAATTTGAATTTATTTTTTGGAATAGGCTTAATTTGCAATAAAAATAGATATAATCGATCTAATTCAGCAGAGTCGTACCCCCATTCCAATAAATCCCATTTTAAGTTATCTTTCGAAAGAGACCCATACCTGTGTTTTTCATTTATCCACAAAGTGCCCAAAAAATAATTTAATTCCTGGACAGTAAAGACGATCCTAATCTCCGTATTCTTGGTTTTGGCGAAAGAAAATTTGTCTTGTATTGTTGGATCACTCAATGGGTTAAGGGTTTGCAACTGAAAAACAACAGATGCTTTCTCAGATAAAAGGTTATCTATCAGGTTTTTAAAATCACTTGAAGTTAATCTAAAATTTAGAATATTTTTTAAACAGCTACATTGAAGGATAGTTTTCCAAATATCTAAGCCAAACTGATCAACCCAATAATTTGTACTTCGATCTAAAATATTCTGTGTGTTAATGGGATCAGGTGCAGATAAAATTGTTTTAGATCCACGCGGAGCCTGCGAGTCTTGATTCGCAATATCTTGCCTATTGTCTAGCAACGAAGCCAGATTAAAGGGTACAGGTACTACGTGCTTAGGATAAGGATAATCTGCTTTTTCCATAAATTATTATTTTTTGCGATAGACGGTAAGATTAGTATCTAAACATCTTTGACACAAGCAAATTTGCTGTTTTGATTTCCCGTCGCATTAGCCCTTCCAAGGTTTTATAAGGCAATACTGAAAAGTTATTAATCCTACTTCGCACCGAAAGGACGAGGGTCATAAAAAAGTTCGAATTTAGTTATAAGATCACCTTTGAATGTCATAAGAGCAGCTATGCGAACTATTCCTATAGGTTCTGAACAATCTAAATCATAAACCACCATGACCTTGTCTCCAGAAGAAAATTTTTCCTGAATTGTCAGACTCTTAAAAAGACCGAAGAACTCTTTTATAACCTGCATAACCTCATTTTTGCCTGTGACGTGAGTCATTGCTCCTTTACATTCAACATTAGAATGCAAATACTTCTCCACGCCAATAAGGTCTTTCTTGTTCATAGCGTTATAATAAGCTACAGTTAATGCTAGATTGTGTTCAGGGGTAGATGGAGTCATAATTATTGTGGATTGGATACACCTCGATAATATTATTATTCATGTGCTTGAATATAAATGAGTCAATGGGAAATTGTAAAATTTTCATGCTAATACCATTTCCTAAATTAAAATGGCTAAAGGTCACTTGAATTTATGTCAGATAATGACATTCAGATCGAGCAAGCGCGCAGGCGTACCGAGGGTATGTTGAGCTCTTTTGAGAAACTTCAATGGGGATGCGGATTAAAAGGCATTCATAATTTTAAAGGCGAATCACAAAATACTTGACCAAATCGTAAGTTATGAGAATGTAGTCTTTTGAACGGGATCGAATGTCACCAATGACTTGTCCACATGATTTGGAAACCAAGCTTTCAAACGGGCAAGAATAAACTAGCACCAGTGAACTAACGGTTATATCTTCCAAGTATTTTGTGATTCGCCTTCAAAATTAGCACCAATAACTCAACCAAGCAAGTTTCTTTCAACGTTGTCCAACGGCACGTTGGTGGTTGGCTTTCAAGAAACTTCAATTTTTATGCGGGTTTGTCGGATTAAATGCTTTAGCATCCCGCTCATATTGTGCTTGATAACCCTGATGAACTCGTATTGACCAAACTCAGAACTTGGCTGTTTCACTATTTGTTCAAATTCCATTGTGCTTCTATTGCCTGTCGTTTTTATCGAAATGACCAATTTCTTATTTCGAAAGCTTAAGTAAGTGAGTTATAAATTTTTCTATCTCTTCTTCGGTATTATAATAATGTATAGATGCTCTAAGAATATCTTCGAGGTTTCGTGATTGCATGTCTAAAAGAGTATAAGGTCGTTTTGAAATACCAATATTTATGTTTCTTTTAGCGAGTTGTTCCTTGATGTGCAATGGATCTGCATCTTTTATAGTAAAACTGACTATACCACATTTATGTCGCCCTAGATCGTGTAAGATAACTTTATTCAAGGACTTAAGTTTTGATCGCAAAGAATCAGCCAAAGATTGAATACGAGCCCAAACATTGTTTATGCCTAAATTGAGAAGGTAATCGACTGCAGTGCCTAAGCCAATTTGGCCGGCAACATAGCGTTCCCAATTTTCAAAACGTTTTGCATCTTCACGAATTTTATAGGTATTTTTATCAATCCATTCTGCTGAAAGAAGGTCTAGAAAAGGTGGAGTTAACTGTTCCACAATTTTTTTATTTACATAAAGAAAGCCGGTTCCCCGAGGACCCCGAAGAAATTTTCGGCCTGTCACAGATAATATATCACAGCCAATTTTCTCCACATCGATAGGCATCTGGCCTACGGATTGACAGGCATCCAATAAATACAGGATATTGGCCTTACGAGCTATTTGACCAATTGCTTCTGCAGGATTGATTAGTCCACCATTTGTAGGAACATGCGTGATGCTGATCAACTTAACCTTTTCATCGATCCTGTTTTCGAGCACTTTTACATCAAGTTGGCCATAGGAATCATTAGGAATAACTTCGATTTTAACTCCTTTTTGCTGAGCTACTTGTAAGTAGGCTATATAGTTGCTAGCGTATTCAGAAATACCAGTCAAAATACGATCTCCCTTTTTAAAAGGAATTGCATAAAAAGCCATGTCCCAAGCACGAGTAGCATTCTCTGCGTAGGCAATTTCATCTGTAGAAGCATTAATTAGCTTAGCTATCGCTTGATAAAAATTTTCGATTTCTTTTTCATTGATTGCCGCAGCCTCGTAGCCTCCCACTTGGGATTCCAATGTCAAGTGGTTAATAATAACTTCTAAGACTTGTTTAGGCGGCAGAGCAGATCCTGCATTATTGAAATGCAAGAGATTTTTGACAGCTGGTGTGTCATCGCGAATAGCTTGTATATTCATAGTAGATTTATAATAGACTTCTTTCGAAACCAACTCTTTTGCTCTCTAGCGGCGTCAAAAATTTATTCGGGATCCTCATGTATGTTTATACACTCCGGTCCCTTACAAATTTTTTCCTTGCTATAGAGCAAAATACTTAGTTTCGAAAGAAGTCTAATAAACTAATTATCTGTTTTGCGCATAAAGTTAAAGCATATTTCCTTTCTTAAGCGTATAATCGTAGAAATATTAATAAGCATGAGTAATCCTGCAGATAAGCCCATAATAGCTAATATCTTAGATTGATCGTAGTGGGCAAAAAACCAAAACGCAAAAATAGCATAAAGGAAATATGCCAGTTTACCGTAACGAGGCGAAAGGAATTTTGCTGCCTTAATCCCAACAGCAAAATAGGCCTGAATTGTTGTAAATCCAGCTAGGAAAATGACTGCTATAATTAAATATTCCGCATAAGGAATATGTAAAGCAAGCGCCCGTGAGGCATACTCCGAAAGCTTATAAGGACTAAGATGTGTCCAAAGGCCTGTTAAGTAAACAATCATAACACTCATAGTGCAAATCAAGGTGTCCGTTAGAGAAGCAATGATAGCCAAACGTGCTTGATAATGTAAATTATTAGTTTTAGTTTCACTTTGAATTATAGAATCAAAACCAATAGCAATGTCGCCAGAATAAACTGCCCGAGCAGCGCCTTGTTGAGCTGCCATTAATACAGTACTTCCTGCAAATCCTCCAATCGCTGCGTGTCCTGTAAAGGCACTTTTAAATACGGTAATAAAAAATTCAGGCACCATTCCCATATTCATAATTATGACCCATAAACACATTCCCACATAGAGGATGATAAATAAAGGCATGAGTAAAGTGCAAAGACTCGCTAGCCGTTTTACTCCTCCAAATCCAATGTAAATAGTTAGTCCAACAAACAAAACTATAATAAGTTCTCGAGATATTTGAAAATTGTCATGAATAGTATCTACAATAATCGTAAACTGTAAAATCTCTACACCATAAATACATAAAAGAAGAGCAGCTATATTTGCTAATAATAAACCAAACTTGCCCTTAAAGGCTGCAGGAATTGTAAACATAGGGCCCCCATCATAGCCATTACTTGCATTAGCTTGACGATATTTCATCCCAAGATAAATCTCTGCATATTTTATAAGCATCCCTGCACAAGCCGCAACCCATAGCCAAAAAAGAGCTCCTGGACCCCCGATAAGAATGGTCGTCATTACTGCTACAATATTACCCAATCCAATCATACCCCCAATAGAAGCAAAATACAATTGAATCGGAGATATACCTGGCATTTCTTTTTTAGAATAAGCGGCTAATGATTTAACCGTTGAAGACAAATGCCCTAAAACTCGAATTTGGTAGAAGCCACTACGATAAGTAAAATAAGCACCTGCTAAGACAATCAGAAAAAAGCCAAGGTAACGCCAATAGAGTTCGTCGACCGCCGATAAAAATAAAAATATTTGTTCAATCATTGTTTTGTATTGTTAAAATAAAAAATCCGCACTTTTTAGGAGTGCGGATCTTTTAAAAATTTATGTTCTCTGTTTACATTTTCAAAAATTCCTCATTCCTAAAAAAGACTAATCCTTTTTTAAGTTTAAGCACATTTAAAGATTTTTTTGAAAATACCATAATGTAAGAATGCATTATTATATCTAAAATGTCAATTCTATATTAAAAATTATTTCATTTCATAAGAGAATTTTTATCAAAATAAATTAAACATTTATCCTGACAATATTTATCATCAAACAAACTGGAAAGTCGATAAATATTCGAAGGAACTATTTTAAGCATCTCTAATTCCTGGGAAAAATCTCCTCCTTTTAAATATAAAATGCCATTAGGTAGCGAACTTTTAGACCCAGAACGAATTTTACTTTTCACCCAATCAATAAATCGAGGCAAGGCAGTGACAGCACGGCCTAGGATAAAATCAAATTGATCCTGTAATTCTTCAGCACGAATTTGCATTGTCCGAACATTTTCAAGCTTAAGATCCTCGGCAATTGATTTAACAACGTTTATTTTTTTACCAATAGAGTCGATCAAAAGAAAATCGGCCTGAGGAAAACAAATCGCTAAAGGGATACCTGGAAACCCACCACCTGTACCTACATCTAGAATTTTTGAACCTGCGGCAAATTTACAGATTTTCGCAATAGCAAGACTCGGCAATAAATGATGCTCAAATAAACGATCAATATCCGCGCGAGAAATGAGATTAATTTTTTGGTTCCATTCCTTCAAAACCTTTGAAAATTCTTTCAGCTTTAAAAATTGATCCGCATCTAAAAAATCAAAATATTGAGTCATTAAATTCTTTTCCATAATAATAAGAGCCTTATGTACACTAAATAATGGTGCCCTCACTGGGACTCGAACCCAGATTAACGGTTTAGGAAACCGCTGTTCTATCCTATTGAACTATGAAGACCTGGAACACCTAAGAAACGTAATTACACCGCAAACAATAGTCAACTATTAGTTTATTCTCCAACAGTACCAGGTGTAATTCTCCAGCAGTTTAGTTTTCCTGAGGAATCACTTTTGAATTCGTCGCATCTATTGGTTTTGTCTTCGTCTCAGCATATATCAAAAACAAAGTACAAGGCACTATGATAAGTGTTCCTAAACAAAGAGCCAAAGTGGGAATTTCATTAAATACAACTATACCCAAACCTGCAGACAAAATAAGTTCAACATAACGAAAAGGAGCAAGAGCAGAAGCCTCCATCGCAGCAAAAGCTTTCAACAAGCAAAAAAGGAGCAAATTTCCCCCACAACCTATTAAGAAAAGGAAAAATAACTGACTCATGGAAGGCGTTTTCCAAATAAATAATGTAGGAATGATGCCTAACGCCATGGTAATCAAGGCTGTATAAAACAACATAGCCAACATAGATTCTTTAACAACAAATTTCTTATTAATAACGTCCAGTGTCGCAAACATGAGCGTTGCTAAAACAAGTAACAATATCAGAGGCGAAAAATTTACATTTGTAGGTTCTAGAATAAGCGTAGCCCCAAAAAATCCAATAATCGTTACAATCCAACGAGCGTATCCCACTTTCTCTTTTAAAAAAAATCGGGCCAAAATAAGAACAAACATCGGAATAATAAAAGTCAAAGTAGTTGCAACTACTATCGGAGCTTGAGTTAACCCCACACACCATAAGGCAATTGCAGCAAATAAAAGCATTCCCCGAATAAAATGCAGCCCTATCCTACTAGTATAAAAAGATTTCTTCCCACAATAAATCATGAAAGGTACAAGAGAAATCGTCGCAAAAAGAAAACGAAGAAAGGTGATTTGTATGCTATGCAGATCCTCTCCTAAATATTTAGCAAAAGCATCATTAATAACACTTATAACTAAGCTTAAAATAAACCAAGATATACCTCTAATATAATTAGCCGAATGCGCAGATGATAACATATTTTTTAATAACTATTTAATTAACCATAACCAGGATCCTGATAGGATATCTATTTGACCATAAAACACACTTAATGTCGAACATTTTCTAATGAATAGAGAACATAATTTCCAAATTTTCGAAAGTTTCCGGAATTTACTTGATTTTAAAGCAAAAATCAATTTTTATGAATATCTTATGAATTCCGAAGAAAAAAACCAATCAAAAACTCCATTAATGTTAACATGGCAAGATATTGAGCAACTCAAGCGCTTTGTAACTGAAACGGGTAAAATACTACCCCGCCGAATAACCGGCCTAAGCGCACATGCACAACGTCATATAACAAAAATGATTAAGCAAGGTCGCAATATGCTGACCATGAAGTAAAGCCATTTTGACAATAGTTGCAAAAATACAAAATTGAGGAAGTTGTTCAAGCTTTATTGGCAGACGAATTAGTTGCTTTGCCAACAGAGACTGTCTATGGATTAGCCGCTAATGCATTAAGTCCAACTGCTGTCCAGAAAATTTTTGACGTCAAAGGTCGTCCTTTAATAGACCCTTTAATTGTTCATACCCATAATGTAAGTGCAGTTGAAAAGCTATCAGTCGTACCTGAAATAGCCTATAAATTAGCAGAAATTTTTTGGCCTGGACCTTTGACCCTTGTTCTTCAAAAGACAGATCTTATTCCCGGCATAGTGACTGCGAATTTACCCAGCGTTGGTATTCGACTGCCCAAACATCCCATTTTTCGAGAAATTCTTATTGCAAGTAACCTTCCCCTAGCGGCACCTAGTGCCAATCCATTCGGTTATCTAAGCCCTACAGAAGCTCAACATGTAGAAAAAACTCTGGGCAAGAAAATCAAATATATTATTGATGGAGGACCTTGCACAATAGGGCTCGAATCGACTATACTCAATATTCTTAATCCCGATGACCCCGAAATATTGCGACCTGGGCCCATCACTGCAGAGGATTTGGAATATGTATTTGGATTTAGGCCAAGATACACATTACGAAGCGCGCACAAAGGATCTCAAATTTCTCCGGGTTTATTGGAAAGCCATTATAGCCCACACACTCCTTTAAAAACATTTAAATCCTTTAGCGAAATAGAACCTGTTGAGAAAATGCAAGAGATGAGTGCCATCGTTTTTCTTAAGCGTCCTACAACGATCAGAAATAGTGACAAAGTCAAAATTTTTTGGCTAAGCGAAAAAGGTGATTTAAATGAAGTCAGTAGAAATCTATTTAGCCTATTAGAAAAACTTGATAATCAAGAACTTAAAGATATTTTCATAGAATTACCGAAAAAGAAAGGGTTAGGCATCGCCATTTGCAATCGATTAGAGCGGGCTGCGCAAAGGAATAAAAGCGTTGAATAGTTTCAGATTGTTTTTTATATAATGCTAGTCAAATTGGAAAATTTTTTATTGATATGAACATAGCAATAGCATCATCAAACGATTCAGTTCATCTCTTATACCAAATCTCATTTCTAAATGAACAAAGGTCTCTTGCTAATTACGACGATGAGATTTTTGCGACACTGTCTTAATCGTATTGAAAGTCAATTGTAATAGCATGAAATATAAGGCCACTACAAGCATTGACTTTGCATAGGTTATTATTGAGTCCCAGAACGTTTTTTCTATGGATTACAATTGAATGTTAAGCTCTTGCTGAGCGACATCAAGAAAAGGTGCTTTTCCTTCAGTTTCTACTTCTTGATATTCATTCTTAGTAATCTCGGCAGAAATAATAGAATTATCAGACTCCTCTTTTTGATCTGATACCAAATCCCATTCTAAAATGAACAAATGCCGACTTGCCTTTATGCCATCTAATGAGCCTTCTTCACTCGCAAGTGCTCGACGTACCTCGGGTACGCCTGTGCGCTTGCTCGATCAGAATGTCATTATCTGGCATAAATTCAAGCGACCTTTGTTCATTTTAGAATGAGATTTAGTATCATTTGCTCAATGACTTTAATTATGAATACTCATGAAATGTCTTTTGCAAAGGAAGTAGCCGATAGAATTATTTTTCTCGATCAAGGCTAAATGATTGAGCAAGGTACGTCAAATGAGTTTTTTAATTTTACGAAAACCGATCGCGTTAAAAACTTTTGGAAAAAATATTGTGAAATCTATTAATATTTTCAAGTGGTCTTTGAATTTAAGGACTTTGCGATTATTAAAAAAGTATCCTGATCCTCTATACTACCAACAATAGAATATTTGAGCTTTGGTAGCACAGCTGGTAATTTGAGAACAGCCCCCGAGGAAACATTACCCAAAGAGAAGTCCTCGAGCTTATCTAGATTTTTCGGAAGCTCAATTGTAGTATTTTCAGCAACATTGCCAATATTTAGATAAACAATGTTAGGAATATTAAAAAGTCTAACAATGCAGGCTTCTTGAACATCGCCTATCGAAAGAGATCTAAGATTTAATAGCGCACTTATTATAGAGAAATGGGTACTTAATATTGATTGCTTTTGTCCAAAAAGCTCGGTACATTTTTCACTCTTGATTGTTCCAATGGTTAGGTTTATGAGATTGTAGGCTTCAACCATTAATCTAATAGATTTAGAAGGAGGACAAGCCCACAGAATACTGTCATAAACGGCAATTGGGCCAATAGAAAGGCTGATAAGATTTGGTAATTTTACGGGTAGGAGATTATAAGTGTCTCTGGTATCGCTGAACCTGACCTCACCCATAGAAAGACTTTTAAGAGGAAGTGAAATAGGAAGCTTAAAGGGTTTGAAAGTCCCAATTGATAAATGCTCAAGTTTAGAAAAATTATCTAAAACTATTGAGGTACCAACAAAATCTCCGATAAAAAGATTATTAAGGTTTTCGAGGTGTGCAGTCGATAAGTCAAGCTCAGATCCGTCACCGATCCTGCCAAAAGAGAGTCGCTTAATGAAAGGCATGGGTGGAGGCGAAAATTTTTCTAC
>JABDAI010000012.1 GCA_013289195.1 Verrucomicrobiota bacterium | reverse complement strand
AAGAAATATAGAAATAGTTGAAAACATGATATCCCAAGGCATTGATGTAAATATAATTGCGAAGTCCATAGGGTTAAAACTGAATCAGATAGAGAAAATAAAGAAGAAGATGGATAAACAAAATAGAGGCATTAAAAAAATGACAAAAATTTTGAAACCTCAAAAATTTAATGCGATTTGGTATGAGATAAATTTAAAAAAAATTCAAAAGGCCTTGACTTAATTTTATGCAACTATCATAAATAGTCTGTGCTTGTTTTAGAGCATCCCCTTTTTTTCAAAGTCTCAAAAATTTTATCTCATGAAAAACGTAATGAACGCTATGGAGCCTACTACCAATACAGCGATGTGTGTGTTTGAAGTTACCAACAGGATGGGAATTCATGCGCGGCCAGCTGCGATGATTGTACGAATTGCTAACAAATACAACGACACTGAAATATGGGTCGAAAAAGAAACTGAACAGGTTAATGGCAAAAGTATTATGGGTCTTATGATGCTTGCTGCAGGTTACGGTACTCAACTAAAATTTATAGCAAAAGGATCTTTTCCACAAAAATTATTGGATGAAATTAAACTCCTTTTTGACCGAAAGTTTGAGGAAAGTTAAACTGTAAGTCCTTTATAAGAACTTTATGAATGATTCATTTATCTTAGATATTGTACAACGCCCTCGTCGTTTACGTAAAAGCCATGCAATACGTTCTTTGGTTCAAGAAACTTGGCTAAGGACAGATGATTTTATTCAGCCTATTTTTGTTGTCGAAGGAGATGGCGAGCCTATCGAGATTGAGTCACTTCCTGGAATCAAAAGATTGCCCATCAAGCATTTGCTACGTGAATGCGAAGAACTCTCTGCACTCGATATCCGGGCGATTGCTTTATTTCCAGCATTCATTCCTGATGCAAAAAAAAATATTTTAGGTAGTGAGGCTTTAAACACAAATTCATTTTTTTTAAAAGCTATACGATCGGTTAAGGAACACATTCCGGAATTAGCAGTTATCACTGATATAGCGCTAGATCCTTACACCACACATGGACATGATGGCATATTAAATAAACAGGGGACGGACGTTGATAATGATAAAACGGTAGCTATTTTATGTGCAATGGCTTTACTGCATGCGGAAGCAGGTGTTGATTTTGTTGCCCCTTCAGATATGATGGATGGACGTATCGGAGCAATTAGGACGACTTTAGACAGCCAAGATTTTACAACAACGGGAATCATCGCTTATTCTTCGAAATTTAATTCTGCCTATTATGGACCTTTTCGTGAAGCTGTTGGCAGTGCACCCAGCGCTCAGTTAGGCAATTTAAGTAAAAAAACTTATCAGCTTAATCCGGCAAACCGCAATGAAGCTATTTATGAATCCATATTGGATCAAGCTGAAGGAGCAGACGTTCTTATGGTTAAACCTGCTGGTTTGTATTTAGACATTATTCGTGATATAAAAAATGAAATTTCAATACCCCTTGCAGCCTATCAGGTAACCGGTGAATATGCCCAAATATATGCCGCTTCCCAAAGAGGCTGGCTAGATCTGGGCCGAGCACGAGAAGAATCACTGATGGCAATCAAACGTGCAGGCGCAGACATGATCTTTACCTATTTTGCAAAAGAACAAGCTCAGGCAATTAGAATGAATAACCTGAGCTCGGGTTAAAGCAAAGCGAATAACAAATTATTTTAATTTTTCATTAATCTCCTTTACATGGTAAAGAATGGAATAACATTGCTTTCCAAGCTTTACTTCCCCAAAGTCTTTAAGATCAGCCTCAATTGGTCCAACAATGTTTTTGATTTTATTGATAACTTCTGTGTTGGGCTGTTTAATTTGAGATAAATAGGCACTGAACATTCCTAAGGAACTATATGTCAAGTCACCTGCGAAAGCTACCATAATTGTGTTTGTTGATGTTGTAAGGGTTTGTTGTAATTTTTCTATTAAGCAAGAGATTAGTAAATCTAGTTCCCCGGTATTTTCTTGAACTAATTTGCCATAGTTATTAATGACTTTTTCTAAGTACCATGAATGCAATAAGGATTCGCTACTTTTAAATGTTGAACCATTAAGTTGTTTGACATAATCCGTTAATTGGATCACCAAAACTTTTGTCAGTGAAATACTTGTAGCAGATTTATTAATAATTGTTTCTAAAGCGTGTTTTGCACTTGCATTATCACATTGTTTTATCAGAACTTTTAAATTTTCCTCAGTCTCCTTTGAAATATGTGTTAAATCTGAAGTTAAAATTGCTTCCTTTAAATTAGAAATAAAAACATAATAACTCGCTGGATCAGTAGGAACTGCAGTTCGATCAAAGATTGTTTTTTGTTTAGGTAGATCTAAATAAGAGTCATCATCTTTCTTGACCCTGGCATCATCTCTGTTTTTAGAGCCGCAGCAACAATTAATAATTCTCTTGAAAAGGTAAAGAGGAAGGCAAACCATGCATCCCATACCTATATATCTTATAATAGCATTCATATTTTTTTATATTTAATGTTAAAAATAAATTAATAATTATGAAATTATACAATATATTTAAAATGTCAACAAAATTTTATCCAGCTTGACCTTTATCCCCTTTTCGAGCATTACTTTTATCATGGACGCAGTAAAAGGAGAATGTAACTATTCAAATGTAAATATGGAAGAGATCGTAGCTTTATGTAAGCGGCGTGGATTTATTTTTCATTCTTCTGAAATTTATGGGGGATGCAACGGATTTTTTGACTATGGGCCTTTAGGTATTGAGTTAAAACGCAATATTAAAAATTCATGGTGGAAAGATATGGTTCACAGACGCGAAGATATTGTCGGTTTGGATTCTTCTATCATTATGAATACCCAAGTCTGGAAGGCTTCCGGGCATATCGAAGGATTTTCGGATCCTATGGTTGATTGCAAGGAAAGCAAGCTGCGATACCGTGCAGATCAATTATTTTTTGCTAAAGTAGAAGTAGATGGCGAACTCATCGGTTATGTTTCAGTCCTTGAAGATGCTCAAATGCAAAACGAAGCACAAAAAAAGGCTGAAGAACTCAAACGGAAACTTGCTAAACAGGGCGTCTTGGTTCCCGTAAAATTAAAATCCTATCTTGAAGCTGAAATTTCAGAATATGATCAAATTCCTTCTCCAGCCACAGGAAAACCGGGCAGCCTCACCCCCCCGCGTGATTTCAATTTAATGTTTCAAACCTATCTGGGCGCACTGCGCGATGAGTCGGCAGTTGCCTACCTTCGTCCAGAAACTGCACAAGGTATTTTTACTAATTTTAAAAACGTCGTGGATACCTGCCGCGTGAAAGTTCCTTTTGGGATTGCCCAGATCGGTAAAGCCTTTCGCAATGAAATTACACCCAGAAATTTTATCTTTCGGTCTCGTGAATTTGAGCAAATGGAAATCGAATATTTCATTTCCCCCGATGAAAATGCTTGGCAATCCGAGCATCAAAGATGGATTAATATTTGTTGGGATTGGCTTTTAAGCATCGGTCTTCAACAAGAACTTTTAGGAAAAGATGTTCATAAAAAAGAGAAATTATCCCATTATTCCAGGGCTACGACGGATATTACTTTCAAATTCCCATTTGGAGAACAGGAACTACAAGGTATCGCAGCTCGAGGCAATTTTGACTTATCTCAACATCAACAAACTAGTGGCAAATCATTAGAATATTTTGACGAAGAGCGCAAAGAAAGATATATACCGCACGTCATCGAACCCTCGATTGGCGTAGATCGTTTATTCCTTGCCATCATTTGTTCTGCCTATTGCGAGGACGAAGTTGAAGGTGAAAAACGTATTGTCCTGAAATTTCATCCCAGATTGGCGCCTATTAAAGCTGCCGTTTTGCCTTTGGTAAAAAATAAACCTGAAATTGTCGAAAAAGCTCGCGGGCTTTTTGAAAAACTTCAATCTCGGTGGAATATTTTCTGGGATACCTCTGGTGCAATCGGTCGCCGTTACCGCCGAATGGATGAGGTCGGCACTCCATTTTGCATTACAATCGATTTCGATACTCTCGAAGACGATACCGTAACCATTCGATATCGAGATTCTACAGAACAAATTCGCATTGCAATAGATCAGGTTACTTCATTCCTTGAAGATCAAATAGAATTTAGCAGGAAAAACTAGACTCTGATTTAGTCAATTTGAAGTATTTTTGAACTGAAGTAAATAGTTTCAAAATAAAGCCATAACTACTTGATATTTATCAAAAGTAATGTTAAGCTGAATTTGTTAGAAAACATTAACCTCAAACAAATATAATTATGGTACAATCAATAAAAAGTAAAACTCACGCACATGCGAAGAAATCAGGGGCGACCGCTGCTTCTAAAAAAAGAACGGTTTCGAAAACGGGCAGCTCAAAAAAGGCAGCAAAAAATTCGAGTTCTACAAGTCATTCTAAATCATATGCAAATAGAATTACTAAAGAATTCGGCAAAATAGCTCGTGATCATAATTTAGAAGAAGCAATAAAAAGTGCGATGAAGGCCCTGATAGATAAAATTAAATTCTAATTGCTATCTTCATTTCGGAAAAGCCTTATAAAATCTAAGGTCTAAAACTTCTTCAAGCTGCAGCTTTTACATTTTTCCCCATGAAAAATAAAAACAAATAACAGGCATTAATATAAGTAGAACTGATATAACAATTAAGAATTCCGTTGATACTGACAGCCAAGACTACAGCTAAAGTGAAGGAACATAAAAGTTTAGTTACATCTAATGCTAAATGTAGAGAAGGATCTTTCTTGATGGAAGTTGTGTAAATAGCAATTAATAAAATAGCTGTAGCCCAAGCTAGAGAATGTTTATGTGAAATCATAACATCGGCTGATGCATTTATCCCGTCAGTTATAATTCTTGGTCCCCATTCAACAAAACATTGAGCAGCAAAAGTGCCATCCAACCCACTGAGAAAATAATCTTTATAGGATGTTCTCCTTCGCCCACCATTGGTTTCCACTGTATCCTCAACCTCTGCTAAAATATTATATCCTGCCCCACATAATTTTATAATTACAGTTGCGCTGAAACTACAGCAAAACTTTTTGCTACCTAAACTCTCCATTTTTTCAAATATTAATATTAATTATATATCTTTAAATATATACCGCATTAATTCATTTTTTTTACATGAATTAATTCAAAATAGGAGAATTCCAAAAAAAGATCAATCTTTTTTTCAAGAAAAAATAAAAACCTCGGTCTAAGAAAGAAAAATCGCAATTTTGATTGCGATATAAATTTAATCCATTG
This sequence comes from Verrucomicrobiota bacterium, assembly GCA_013289195.1. The sequence goes on along the minus strand of JABDAI010000012.1, from coordinate 22,633 downwards.
ACAAAACCCTTTAAAAAATCCAATAGTTTAAAGTAAATGGATTTTTCGCACCGAAAAATTGATAAAATGTATAGTATCCCATGAAAAAAAGTAAAAAAGTAGTATCACTTGCCTTATTGACCTTAATTTTAACGATCGGATTGCATGTCAGTGCTTTCGGATATTCACTTATTATAGAAAATGATTATCTGCAGATTTTTTGTATGCAAGGGCCATTCGTTGGACAGTCTTTAGCGCTCAATGTTAATAAAGGTTTTGATCCCAGTCTTGCTACCGTCAACTATGCGCCCGATCCTAATCCGAAAAACGCTAAAGTCATTTTTGCTATTAAGGATCTATTGAATCTTAAGAAAAAGCAAGGCGTAAAAAAATCTTCAATTAAAGTTGGGAAAAAAAATCTCAAGATTACCTATCTTTATGAACTCAAGTCCGCTGAAAATCATAAAGCCAAGAAAAAGAAGAAATTAAAAGATAAAATAAAGAATAAAATAACAAAAATAAAGAACTTCATTTGGGGGAAACCAGGTGATGATATATACGTGAAAATTTTGTCCGCCAAATTGAACGGAGTTGAATTACCAAAGTTCCAGAAGTGAAGCAACATTATTGCTGTTACAGTTTTTTAAAAAAGTTTACTAATACGAAAATTTGACTTACATCTTAAGCTTTTTTTGTATCTATTTAATCACTTCAAATAAACAATTGTGTGTAATAATATCAATTACAAAAAATTATATATTTGATTAAAAATATAAAATTACTTTGACAAATCTTCCTCATGGTCAATAGTATTAATTATGTGCAAATTTTTTATGTTGAGAAATTTGCACAAAACAAACAACCCTTATGAAACTATGAAAAAAAGTAAAAAACTATTATCAGTTACATTGGTGGCCTTCATCTTGGCAGTATGCCTAAGTGCCTCCTCTTTTGGGTACTCTCTAGTCTTAGAAAATGACTACGCAGATATTATTGGTGTTAAAGGATCAGTTATTGGTCAGACTTTATCATTAAATATAAAGAAAGGATGGGATCCACGTCTTATCACCATTAATTATTCTCCGGAGCACACTCCGTTAAAATCTTATGTTATTATTTCTTTAAAAAAATTGTTGCACCATCATCACAAAAAGTCTGGCAATAAAACATCGAGTATTAACGTGCATGGAAAAAAACTCGAAGTTTCCTATTATTATGACGTGGTTTATGAAAAATCACAACATGAAGACCGGAAAAAGAGCAAATTCAAACACAAATTAAAGAAAATAAAGAACATTATTTGGGGAAAAAAGATTGAAAGTATCTATTTGAAAATCAAATCCGCCAAATTGGACGGCGCTGAATTGGGAAAAGTTCAGAAATAGCACTTCGAATCATGCTCTAAGCCCTTTATAAGGGGTTTAGAGCATGGTATTTAAAAATTTATTGTATAAATTCTTAAAAAGATTGAAATCACTGAGAAATTGTGTGATAAAAGGTTTCCATAAGATCATGATAGTTTTAGGTGAGAATGGAATTTAATAAAGTTTAATTAATGTCAAATCAAAGTTATTCGGGTGGAGGACGTGGGAAACCTCAGCAAGGTCACCAAGTAAAATTAAGAAAAAATGAGCGCATTCGCGTTCCAAAAGTGAGAGTCATTGGACCTGATGGTAGCCAAATAGGTATCTTAGATACCCAAAATGCTATCGAACTTGCAAAACAAAGTGGCTTAGATTTGGTCGAAATTTCTCCAACTGCGAAGCCACCAGTATGTAAGATTATTAATTTTGGCAAATTCATGTATGATGAAGGCAAAAAAAATAAGTCCAGTAAGGCTATTACAACTAAACTCAAGGAAACAAAATTCCGTATAAATATTGATACCCACGATTTTGAAACAAAAATTCGCCGTGGAGAATATTTTCTCAATAAAGGATTTAAGCTTAAACTTACTTTGATGCTTCGTGGCCGAGAAATGGAACATAAAGATTTAGCTTTTAATCTTATAAAGCGAGCCATTGAACAACTAGCACATATGGGTACTCCAGATGGTGAGGCAAAACTTGTTGGACGGAACATATCCACTATTTTGTCCCCTGTAGCAGCAAGTAAAAGAAAGCTAAAATATAATGTACCTGATGCAGAGCTTGAAGACGAAGAAGATGACGATAGTGATGAGGAATAATTTATTTCATGCAAATAAAACCCGGACATAGGTTCAAGAGCTTTGTAATTCTATGCTTATTGCTGTGCCTAGTACCATCCACTTTCGCAAACCTTGAAGTTCGCGGAGTCAGTTACTCTCCTTTAAAAAAAATTGCTTCTAAGCTCAATTTAAAATTACGTTTTCAAAAACCCCACGAAGAAGCCCTACTTGCAGGACCCAATATTGAAATGCGGTTTACAAAAAATAAACGAAATGTCCTAATTAATAATATTTCCGTTTGGCTTGGACATCCTATTTTGTTTCATAGTAATGATTTATATGTGGCTCAAACAGATTATTCTGAAATCATCACACCCATAATTAATCCTTGTTCTTTTCCCACAAATTCAAATTTTTATCATATTGTGCTTGATCCAGGGCATGGCGGAAAAGATGAAGGGGCTCACAATCCTCAATTTCGATTAAAAGAAAAAGATTTGACGCTTGATGTGTGTATTCGCTTAATGCAAGAACTCGAGCGCATGGGATATAAGGTTACTTTGACTAGACCGAATGACCAATTCATAGCGCTTAAAGACCGATCCGAATTCGCAAATCAAAAGAAGGCGGACTTATTTATCAGTATCCATTTTAATTCCGTGGAATGTGGGAAAAATGTTCAAGGCATTGAAACTTTTCTGCTTCCCCTACACAAAGATCCTTCCACTGCTGAAAATAAGGTTAGCCATGAGGACAAAATCCATTTTCCTGGCAACCAGTATGACTGTTGGAACGCCATGATAGGATATAATATACAAAGTCATCTCGTCAATGACTTACAATCTACCGATAGAGGCTTAAAACGGGGCAGATTGGCCGTATTAAAGAATATCAATTGCCCGGGAGTACTGGTAGAAGTGGGATTTCTAAGTAATAATGATGAATGTGAGAAATTCCGTCTTCCCTTTTACAGACAAAAAATTGCCCAATCTATAGCGAACGCAATCGCATCCTATCACAGAGCATTAAAAATCCAGCCCGGATAATATAAGCTTTCTTTTTTGACCTAAATTCCGAAATTTGGATTTTTTTCAATAAAGAAATCCAAATAACCATAAAGGTATTTTATGATCATGTCCATATTCGATTCCATCTATAGCTAAATACGCATCGAAATTATCTTTTATCTGATTAAAGCTTTTATTTTGCCCGCCTACCTCAAAAATATAGTTTTCAAAAGCAAAATCGCCATTCGCCGAGTAAAATAGCTCATAGTTAGATGATACCGCAGAAGCGAAAAAGGTTTCACGAATATTACCCAAGTCAGGATTTTTCTTACCAAAAGCATAAATAAGATTAGGATTATTTAAATAAATTTTTTCAGGTTTATCGAGATTATTGAGCGATTTACCTTCTTTGCAAAGAGCTCTGATAATATGAGCATCTTCTAAGTATTTAAGATAGTTTTTGAGAGTTCTATCGTCACTCAGTTCTAGCGATTTTTTTAATTTTGCTAGATCGGGCTTATCGGGAACTAAACGAGCGATATGAGATAAAAGTTTTTTGATATTTTTTATACTTGAACCTGAAAGACTTGGATGAATGGCTGTTAAATCACTTTCTATACTAGTATGTACACTTTGTTCAAGTGAAATATGATACAGTCTCAGATTGACTTCATATTCAAGAAAGTAAGGATAAAATCCGAATTGAAGATAGTGTTTAAAACAGGAAAGCACTTTTTTATTAATTGGCTCAAGAGTACGAATAATTTCTCTTGAAAGCGTCACGTGATTTTTCATAATATCATCCAAAGAAAATACAGGTAGACTGATATTAAAAGATAATTCGAGATATTCACGAAATGATAGCCCATGCAAAGTATAAGAAATGGCACGGCGAGATAAGTCATGTGAACCTCGATAAATTTCGAGAGCAGAACTTCCTGATGCAATAATTTTTAATTTGGGAAAAGAATCAAAAATGCTTTTTAGTTCTCGAGACCAATCGGAGTATTTATGAATCTCATCGAAACAAATGACTTCACCTCCATGATCATGAAAATATTTAGCTATTTCAAATAGGGGAGTATCAACAATAAGCACATGGTCCACAGGAAGATATAAGATTTTTTCCGAATCTGGCTTATTATGAGAATAAGCTAAGAGATATTGAATTAAGGTCGTCGTTTTACCTACACCTCTTTGGCCCAGAAGAACAGCCATTCTAGCATCAAAAGGTGAATAATTGGGAAAAGAACGTTTGTATTTCTTATTGAGCGAAATAAGAAAATCACGGCTACACCCATAAATAGAATTTATAATATTAGCATCCATAAAAGTAATTTTAGCGCGAAGTTTCTGGAATGCAATCCAGAAATTTGATTAAAAAAAATGGAATGCAATACAGAAATTATTGAAACCAAAATACTAAAACATCGCAAACCATTCTTGATTAATGACTTACAAAAAAATTCGATTTTAATTGCTCAAAAAAAATTATCCTGGAGGCCAATGCAAAGGGCGACCGCCTAACAAATGTACATGTAAATGCGGAATCGCCTCGCCAGCATCTGGACCATTATTGATAACGATTCTGAAGCCATTTTTTAAACCTATTTCCTTGGCTTGATTTTTTGCAACCAAAAGCAAATGGCCCAACAACGAGGCATCTGTATCCTGCGTCTTTTCCAGACGGGAAATGACTTTTTTGGGAATTACCAAGATATGCGTAGGCGCCTTCGGGTACTTATCAGCAATTGCTATGCAAAGATCATCTTCATATAGAATTTGGCCGGGAATTTCTCGGTCAATAATTTTTTGGAAGAGCGTTTTTTCAGAAGAATCAGCCATATAAAATTAGGAATTAGGTTGCTTAAGCGCCTTGATTTCTTGCGCTAATTGTGAAATATCGTGAAAATCCTTGTATACACTAGCAAAACGAACATACGCAATCTGGTCAAGTATTTTAAGTCGATCCATAATTTCCTCACCAATTTTCCGGCTAGAAACTTCGCCATCAAATTTATTTTGAATACTCATACTAACCTCTTGCACAAGCGCTTCTATCTGATCTATGCCAAATGGACGTTTTTCTAGAGCTTTTTTAACACCTTTTAAAATTTTAGTACTATCGAAGTCCTCCCTGTTACCATTGCGTTTTATGACGACAAGATCTTCACGTAAAACTTCCTCCACCGTTGTAAAACGATGCCCACATTTTAAACACTCTCTGCGGCGACGAATAGAAGTTTCATTTTTCCCTGGACGGGAATCCACCACTTTAGAATCGTGAAAATTACATTTGGAGCAACGCATAATGATTCAAATTAATATAATGATGAATTCCCTTTAATGAAGGTCAAGAGTCTTCTTTCGTTTGCCCACAAGAAGTCAATTTAAATAAAGACTTGACTTTATCAATTGCGTCTTTAGTTTATTAATAATCTATTTGTTTTTTCTAAACTTAAGTGAATATTAAGAATACATATTAATTAATATAAAACTTAGTATCAACAAATGTTAACAAATTCGATTCATTAATAAAAACAATTATGCAACCCACGTCAATAAAGTATGGGAATTCAAGAAGAATTCCTGTATATAAAACAATCTTCGAAGCATGCAGCGCTAAGCAAATGGGGCCTCTAGCCTTTAAGAATTATTTATTTAATGGACATTCTAAAAGAATAGCTGAGGTAATTTTTGCTGACCTCGCTGGTAGACTGCGTCAAGCAAAACATGATAATAAAATTTCAGAATGGTCCATATCAAATACAGCTCCATTAATATCGGAGATGGAACAGGTTGCATTTTACCATGCATTTGATCGCGTTTTAATAAAATATTCCACATGGGCAATTGCAAAAATACAGTTATTGAGCCTCGAGCCAAATTCCCGCAGTTCCTCTCTTCATCGTTTATATTCATATATTTATGAGCAAACCCAATCGATCAGATCAAATTTAGACGATATGTTGATAATGTCATCTGTAGAAAAGCGAAGAATTAGCATTTGCACTATTTGTGAAACATTAGAAAGGCTTATCGAAAAGATTACACCAAAATTTTGTAATTTGAAATCGATCAAAAATCCATTAGATATTCAAAAAAACCACCGATAGAGATATATTATATATGAAATAGTCTATTCAGGGGAATATCCGAATATTTCTTAAGTTGAAAATTTTATATTTTGACTAATTATTTTTTTTTTAGCAAATTGGTACAATGAATTCTTGGCCGGCCATCTCTCGACTATTATTAAGCTTTTTGATCTTTGCTTTTTTACCGGGATGTGTCACCGAACTGATGGAACAAGAGCCAGGCTTGGCGGGCGATTTATTTAGGGAAGAATCCAGCCTGATGCTTCCTCCCGAAATACAGATTTTGGTTGAAATAAGACGTGAAAAGTATCAAGAAATAAATTACATTGATAACGTCAATTTTTCAACATTGCGAAGTGATGGATTTATGCCTGAAAAACAATTCGATAGATTATTAGATTTACGTTGGTTCTTACTAAGATTCCATCGTGAAAATGAAATCGTCCTTGAGCAAACTAAAGAACTTATCCAAAAAATACAGGAGCATTACACACGTAAAACTCTGATACGGTTAAACGCCAAATACGCTCAGATTAGGAAAATGCACGATGAATTTATGACAAAGGCTCAAATACTGCTGGACGAAACCAGACCGTACAGACCTTGGTTCTATCATAGGTTAATCATTATGAAGTCAGATCCAATTTTCAATGTAGGATACTACAGAGGTAGGTATTTCTTCTGTCCGATTTGTCAGCCCTAGCAAATCCGTGCTTATCGAAAATAATTCCAAATCTTTATTAGACTTCTTTCGAAACTAAGCCCGAATAAATTTTTGACGCCGCTAGAGAGCAAAGGAGTTGGTTTCGAAAGAGGTCTATTAACCGAGAATAAGTCGATTTATATTTATATTGCCTCAATAAAAGGTTCTTTGAGTTTTGCTATGGCGGCATTTATAATATCGGCAGCTTTCTGATAACGATTGGGGTCATCTGGGAAATCATAGCTTTTAGGATACAGAGGGGGACCATAAACTACAGCGATTTTATTTATGAATAATTTTGGGTATTTTCCTTCTCTTCCCCAAACATCAAAACTGCCGATAATATGCGTAGGAACTACTGGAACTTGCGTTTTGCAGGCCATCAAGCCGATACCTTTTTGTGCAGGTTGCAAAGATCCATCAAAACTGCGAGTTCCTTCTAAGAAAATCAAAACCCCTTGATCTTTCTTCAAAAGTTCAAGCACTCTTTTTAATGCGGAAACGTCCTTTCCGCTATCACGATCAACAGGAATTGCATTAAACTGATCAAGTATATATTTACCAATACCAGGCTTAAAGAGACTCTTTCTAGCAAAAAAATAAATATCGCGATCAAAAAAACATCCAGCAACGAACGGATCTAAAAAACTCGCATGATTGCAAGCAAGTAAGAAAGGACCTTTTGTAGGAACATTGTTGATTCCATAGCCTTCTGCTTGTAAAAGATTTTGAAATACAAATTTAGAAACTGCATGTCCTATTCTATAAATTGGCTTAAATGTATTTGACATAAAATCTTGAAATTAGGTATCTTTTTGAACCTCTATAATTTTTAGCATCTTATCTACTACTTTCTCTAAAGTGAGCTCAGAAGAGTTGATACGAATGGCATTAGGAGGACAAATCATAGGAGCTGTTTTACGCGCTACATCAAGTTGGTCTCGCATTTGAATTGCATCGTCGTGTCCTTGCAGTTTCCGTCTATGCATACGCATTGCGGGATCTGCTTCTAAAAAAAATCGAAAATTTGCGTCCGGTAACACTATAGAACCTATATCACGGCCTTCCATTATGAGGCCTCGGAAATGATGTTCGCACGCATAGTTTGTGAGCGAACGTTGGTATTTAAGTAAAACTTCACGTATCTGTGGTATTGCTGAAAATTGTGAAACGTATTGATTCACCTGTGCAGAGCGTAAAAAACTATCTTCTATTATTTCACCATTAATTGTCAAACGTGCTAATCGACCTATTAATTGCGTGCCTAATTTATAAGAATCAATTTTATTGACAATATCCTTATGGTCTTCTGGATAGATAGCATCGCGCAAGAGAACATACGCTATCGACCTATAATGCGCCCCCGTATCGACGTAAAGAAGATTGAGCCGCTCTGCTATGATCTTAGAAGTGGATGACTTTCCTGAAGCAGCCCCTCCATCTACAGCAATTACTGTGAAATTCTTGTTAGGCATGGTTTTTCAATCTCATAGGGATTTCTTAAATGATTTAATGTACCGAAAAAATTAGGAAAAGTCTTTGCGCAGCAAGAAGGGTTTGTTATAGAAAGCCATGGATCCCCAGTTTTTTTTAGATCGTAGGATCCCAGAATTGCAAAACTCATTGCAATACGATGATCTTCATAGGTTTCTATAATTGCAGGTCGCAGAGATTGAGGAATAATAATTAAAGAATCTTTGCTTTCTATTACGTCTTGATTGAGTTTTCTTAATTCATGTGCAATTGCACAAAGACGATTTGATTCTTGGAATCGAGTATGTGCAATCCCTGAAATATGCACTGGCCCTTTAAATAAAGGCGCAATTGCAGCAAGGGTCAGAAAAGTATCTGAATAGGCCTCGAAATTATGTATCAATCTAAATAACGGCTTAGATGCAGTGCGTTCAACGATTAGTTCATGAGGAAATTCGTCCAGGTGCAGACCTAGTGTTTGTAGAACTCTTGCAAAATTCCAGTCTCCTTGAAGCGTTTTTTTCAAAGAAATACCGGGAATCTTAAGTTGACCTCCTAAAATTAAAATCAATGCGAGAAAATAACTTGCCGCTGTAGCATCAGGTTCAACAAAATATTTCTTTGAAGCTAAAGCATAACAACCCCTATGCGAGAAGCAAATTGTTTTTTTCTCTATTACTGGAATTGGGCACGGAGAAAAGATTTCCATCATCTTTAGCGTCATTTCCACAAATGGCCAAGAAGTCTTTTGGGATGCAAAATTGATCTTTAATGAATCAGGCGTAAACGGTGCAACCATAAGAATTCCTGAAAGAACTTGACTTGTTAACGAATTATCTACGAAGACAGTTCCACTTTGCATGCCATGTGTTCTTATTGTCAAGGGGAAGCATCCTTCAATTTCATGATAAAAAACACTGACTGCTCCTATAGATACTAATGCATCTAAAAGAGGTTTTATCGGCCTTTTTCTCATTGCCCGGCAACAATCGATGTGATATAAACCAGCCGGATGTAGACTCAGCAGCGCAGGCAGAAAACGCGCGACAGTGCCTGCATTTCCAATCTTAAGGGTTGCTTGATCATTAGGTATGCGACCACTAAGACCTTGCACTGTAATTATTGAATCAGCTGTATTGACATCTATAGAAAAGCCTAAAGCTTTTAATGCATTAACCATAATGAGCGTATCCTCACTGATTAAAGCATTTTGTATTTCAACTAGATTCGAATTTAATACCGATAAGATAAGGGCGCGGTTTGTTATACTTTTCGATCCAGGCAAACGCAAAGTTCCCAAAGGAGGCTGCGAAAAAGGAATTATAGGCAAGGAATTCATATTATGTAAAAAAATACATCTATTTTAAAAACAATCGGTAGTTTTTGCCATTCGCACATTTAAATGTTTCATTTCATTTAAAAATTGTTCTTTATAATTCTCAAACCCTGGTATATTCGACGAAGCATCTTCAAGTATAATAAATTTAGAACAAACTCCCTTACCTAAATATTTTATAATATCTTTCATAGTATTTGCAACACAGTGGCTTAAGGCTTCCCCAGCAATGATTACGCTGTCATAATTACTGATATGTTCTAATAAATCTTTATTTACATCAGTTGAAGCATCGCCTGTATGAACGATTTCGGCTTTTATTGCGCTATAATGTTCCGTCAGAGGATTACTCCCCTTCAAGGTATAATGGATTGTATTAAATGTTTCTTCATAATGCCTCAGGACCTCTACCAATGGATAGCAAATATTATGTCCCCAGGTTCCCATTATGCAATGAGGCGGCCAAATTGTTAGCGTATATCTTTGCTCTTGATTCAATTTTTTAATATAATTGATTGCATAGTCACGATACTTCGGGAACCGCGCACGCCATTTAGCAGTATCGCCTTCAACATCTTCCAGGCGGATTTGAGTGAAGGGTTTAGGTTCCTCATTTTTCTCATTAATCCAGAAAAAAGGATGTGCAATATGAACCCAATGATGCGAATCAAGGGTTAGCTCAATATGCGCAATTTTATCCCGGTGCTTTTCTATCATATTGGATAAACGGAATATATCGTGATCGGCTCCGGGCACAAATAATGCACCTTTAGGATCACAAAAATCATTTTGCGGATCCACGATAAGTAATAATGTTTTTAATTGGCTCATTTGTAACTGATACTCTTCTAATATAATAAAAGAAGCACTTATTTATACTTTATTTATGGTTATATTTCAAGCTGGTATATTGACTTTTTTTCTTTAACTTGCCTGAATTAGGACGGAATAATAAGAGAAGATCATTTTTCACTTTTTCTTTAGCTGAAATTGTGGTATATTTTTTTATGGAAAATTTTTCAAATAAAGAAACTCTGCAAACTAAGAAGGCTCGTTGCTTTTTATACATTGTTATGTCCATATTCATTTTGCTGCCTGTTATTTTTGTAATTTGTAGAAAATAATCTTGACCCTATTGTAAAAAAAACGCAGATTGAGCTCCTAAAATTACTTAAAAATAAACATGAATTCTAAACCCCGATACAAAATCAATTGATGACAACTATGAAAAAAACTATTTTAACTGCCCGGGTAATTTTTCTTTTGTTATGCTTTCTAGGAAGTTCCTTGATTTGGTATGCCAACCCTGCTTCGCGAGATAGTGCCATCTTTATTTTCGGTTTCGGAATAGTTTTTGGTATTGGAACCCTTTTGCTTGAGGTCTTTCTTAAACGTTTCTCATTACGAAATGTTTTAACGATTTTATTTGGTCTAGCTATGGGTGCTTTGGTCGCTTATCTAGTTTCTATGATCGCCACATCTTTTCTGGATGGTGCACCTTTTCATATTAAATATTTAGTCAAGCTGTGTCTTTTCGTTGCTTGTATGTATCTAGGAACTGTTGTCACACTTCGCAGTAAAGATGATTTTAATTTACTGATTCCTTATATTCGCTTTGTTCCAAATAATATGGACACTCCTTTGATTGTAGTGGATATCAGTGCTTTAATAGATGGACGGATTGCTCCGATTTGTCAAAGCCGTTTCATTACAGCATCTTTAATAATTCCGAAGTTTGTCATTGATGAGCTTTACAAAATTGCAGATTCGGAAGATAGCCAACGTCAGCTCAAAGGTCGTAAAGGTATTGAAGTCCTAAATAAATTAAAAAATATGTCTTATATCGACCTTCGTATTCAAGATATTGAGGTTGATGAAGCCCAACATATCGATTCAAAATTAATTTTTCTAGCGCAAAACTTAAAAGCTAAGTTGTTAACAACCGACTATAATTTAGCGAAATTGGGTGAGTTTCACGGCATTGAATGGCTCAATATAAGTGCTCTCACTAAAGCGCTGAACCCAGAGGTTTCTGTGGGACAATATTTCGATGTCGATCTAGTGAAACCCGGAAAAGAGCCGCATCAAGGCGTCGGATATCTCACGGATGGATCGATGGTTGTTGTCAATGAAGCAGCAAGTTTTATTGGGCAAGCTGTAGCAGCCGAAGTTATTAGTGTGCTTCCTTCAGCAGGAGGCAAAATGATTTTTGCCCGTTTGCATTCAAAACCTGTTGAAATTGCTATTTGATTCCATTTTTGATTATTTTTAAGCTTGGTTAGTAGCTTGAATTTTAATAAAAACTATTAGATTCAGTAAATTTAGCTTTTGATCTCTAATTGAAATTTTTTAAATCATGATGCATATAAAATCTAAAAAAGGATTTTCGCTTGTCGAAGTCATTATTGTTGTTATTATTATTGGCCTATTAGCCGGGATGGCCATTCCAGCTTTTAATAAAGTAAGACAAAATACACGAACTAAAAATATTACTGAAAATTTAAATTTAATTGCGAAGTCGGGGCAACAGTATCTTTTAGAAAATGGCGTTTCTAAAGTAGGCTATCCTGCATTGGAGGGTGTTTACTTTGAACCCATCATCCCAGTTGCGGGTGAAGATTATTCCACGTTAACTGTTTTAGGTCCTGGGAGTGACCATTCTTTGAGTGTCAACCAAGCCGATGGGACTGAAGTTTCTATTCAATATTAACTTCGGAACAAATTACTCCTTTAAGATAGTTTATTTGGAATATTGCCAGATTTTTTGCATTAAAACTCTCAAATATTCCCTTGAGCAAAATTGCCTGTTATTTAAGGAAATCTCCGATTTTTAGCCAAAAACTTGGAAAAATATGTCTGAAAAACAACCAAAACCAATGAAAAAACTTATAGATCAAGAACTTAGGAAATGGAAAGAATCGAGCAGCAGAAAATCATTAATTATTAGGGGAGCCAGACAAGTTGGGAAAACTTTTGCAGTAAGAAAATTAGGCGAAAGTTATCCCGATTTTTACGAAATTAATTTAGAAAAAAGGGTCGAGCTTCATTCCGTTTTCGAAAAAAATCTTGATCCCGTGCGAATTCTACGCGATCTTTCTATCGATAGAGGGGCACCCATTCGGCCCGGAGAAACCCTTCTGTTCATTGATGAAATCCAAGCCTGTCCTCAAGCAATACTAAGTCTTCGCTATTTTTACGAAGAAATGCACGATCTTCATGTTATAGGAGCTGGGTCCCTTCTAGAATTCACTATAGAACAAATTGGTCTTCCCGTTGGCCGTGTACAAACACTCACTGTCTACCCAATGAGTTTTGCAGAATTTTTAGTGGCACAAGGCCAAACCCTTTTGCTCCAAACAATCTGCACGCCAACTGCTTTATCAAATCTTGCTCAAGATAGTGCCATCCGTTTTCTTTCCGAATATTTTGTAATCGGTGGACTTCCTGAAATTGTTGCAACTTGGGTAGCCAGTGGAAGACAACCCTCCGAGGCAAAAGATAAATTGAGCACAATTATTAATACATACCGACAGGACTTCGAAAAATATGCAAAAAAAAATCAACTTAAATACCTCAGTTTGTTACTCCAACGCATCCCTTTGCAAATAGGAAAAAAATTCAAATTTCAAGAAGTTGGAGAATATCGTAAAAGAGAATTAGCACCCTGTCTGGAATTGATGGAGAAAGCCTATATCATCCACATGGTCTATTACACCGCAGGACAAGGAGTGCCATTAGGCGCCCAGGCTAATTTAGAAAAATATAAAGTGATTTTTTTTGATGTTGCCATTACCCAACAGCTGCTAGGTCTAGATCTGAAAGGATGGTTTTTAAAACCACGAGAAGCTTTCGTAAATCATGGTGAATTAGTCGAAAGTTTCATAGGCCAAGAAATGATGGCTTATGGGGACCCGAGTTTGCGACATCCTCTCTTCTATTGGCATAGGGACGTTAGAGGAAGTGAAGCTGAAGTTGACTACCTATCAACTCTTAATGGGGAAGTTATTCCCATCGTGGTGAAAGCAGGAAAAGGCTCTACCCTAAAAAGCCTTCATTCCTTTCTTTCTTCACATCCCAAAAGTCCTTACGGAATTAAAATTTCTCTCGCAAATAGAAGCCATTTCGAAAAAATCACATCCATTCCTCTATACTCAGCTTTTGAACTTGTAGAGGGAGGAATGGAGCGCGTCCAATCTCTATTATAAATCAAATAAGTCAAACTTCAGTCTCTAAAGGCTAATCCGTTTGCCTAATTCATAGATAGAGGTAAACGTTACTTCCCTTTCCCCAAAGCGCTTCCGATAAGACGTAGAAACTTGAGAAGAGACTACAAAATTGTTCCCTTTAGGATAGCTTTCTCTGAATATTGCCAATGTTTTTGTGTTAAAACACTCTGCATTCCATTTACATTCAATGGTATCGATACTGCCATCACGTCGTGGACAAACAAAATCTATTTCTCTTTTTTCCTTATCTCTCCAAAAATAAATCTTATCGATAAAAGGCAAGGATTGTAAGGTTTCTAAAACTAAATTTTCTAATAAAAGGCCACAATCTTCGTTCCGTAAATTTTGCCATCCATTGTAATACGACACAAATCCTGTATCAAAAGCATAATACTTAGGTTGTTTCAACATCTCTCTTTTTCCGCCTCCATGAAACGGTCTTAAACAATAAACTGCATGCGTCGTTTCCAACATTTGCAAATAGTTATTCACTGTAGGAATACTAAGACCTGCATATTTAGATAAAGTATTAAATTCTATAAGCCCACCATTTTCCTTAATTAAATATTCTAAAAGGCGCAAGAATCCAGCTCTCTTCTCAATGTTAAACAGTTCTTGAATATCCCGAGAAAAAAAAGAATCAATCCATTCACTATAAAATTCGAAATCAAATTCTTCTGATAACAACGCTGGCGGCAGCCCTCCCCTTAACAATCTTTGCGTAATATCTTTAATACCAAAGTCATTCAATTCCGTTGACAAAATCGGCACCAAATGCACTGAACGTTTCCTCCCAGTTAAACTATCACTAAATTTTTGTGTGGCTGCAAGAGTCGATGATCCTGTTGCTATTATTTTTAAATGACCGTAAGCATCAGCTCCTATTTTAAGAAGTGCACTTGGATCAGCCAGTTGATGGATTTCATCAAATATAACAATCGGTTTTGTAACAGACTCAAAAAAAAATTCCGGATCTTCCAATAGCCTCTTTACGCTCGGCAAGTCACAATTAAGGTATAGCGCATTTTCAATTTCTTGAACTAAAGTAGTTTTCCCAACCCGCCTCACGCCCGAAAGCCAAACGATCGGAACACTCTCCCAGCACTTTTTGATCCGATCTAACCAAAATTTCCGTCTAATCATAAAGCATATTTTAACTTTAGTCGGACTAAAAGTAAAGAATAATTCGATTTTAGTCAAATATCTCATAAATTTTGACCAAACATAAAGCACTTTTTAATTTTGGTCAGACCAAAAGCGAAATTTACTTCGATTTTAGCCAAAAATCTTTTTTTTCTTACTGCTAATGGACTTGTAAAAATTCATGAAGTTCCTTCGCAATTTTCGGGCCAATTCCGGGAACTTCTTGCAATTCTTCATAACTGGCTTTTTTCAAATGTGTGATTGTCTTAAAATATTTTAAAAGTGCTTCTTTCCTCACCGGGCCTAATCCAGTAAAGTCGTCTAGAATGGATTCGCGAATCTTCTTGCTGCGCAATTCAGCGTTAAATGCATTTGCAAACCGATGCGCTTCATCTCGAACTCGTTGCAATAAATGCAAGGCTGGATTTTCAAGAGGCAAATTAAGATCCGGTCTCCCGTCAGAAAAAATGATCGTTTCCCTTTTCTTTGCCAGTCCAATGATTACAGGAGGCTTTAAGTCATTCACCAAAAAAGCCGTCAATGCTGCATTCACTTGACCCTTACCTCCATCGATCACGATAAGTTCTGGTAGAGGCTCACCTTCCCCTTGCAATCGCAAATATCGCCTACTGACCACTTCCTGCATGGCTCGGTAATCATCATTTCCGATAAATGTGCGTATTTTATATCTGCGATATTGCGCCTTATCCGGCATTCCATTTGTAAAATGCACCATCGATGCTACAACAAAGGTTCCTGAAATATGCGAAATATCAAAACATTCAATATGTTTAGGCGGATTTAGCTGTATTGCTTTCCCTAAAGCAATAATTGGAGCTTCTGATGCATATGCTTTAATAACAGGTTTGAGAAAATACTTACGATGAGGCTCTAAGGTCTTTTTCATCGCAAACATTAGATCACGCAATTCTCCAGCCTTCTCATAATCTCGCTTGGCAGAAGCTTCTTGCATTTTCTTTTCAACTTCTTTCAAATACTCATCTGTCTCGCCTTGAAGAAATGCACATGCCTGCCGCACTCGTTCTTGATACTCTTCTGCCGTAACTTCATTCGAATGAGCATAGATTTCCCCGCGTACATCGTCATAAAGCCTATACAAATTCTCTCCAATCTTCTTTGGATGGCTATCTCCTAGTAATATTCCGTATTTAATTCGCATCTCCTTAAGTGTTTTCCTGAGCTCGGTTGGATTGATAAAAGGACCAAAATAGATCGATTTGCTATCCACTCGATTCCGCGTTAAGCGAAACTGCGGCAGTAACTCATGAATTCCTACACGTACCAGCAAAAATCGCTTATCATCTTTAGCTATTGTATTATATTTCGGCCTCCATTGCTTGATTAATTGGCTTTCCAAAAGGATCGCTTCGGCCTCGGACTTTACCTCCATAATATCAAAATCCTCTACCAACGAAACCATAACCGCAATTTTAGGATACAATTCCCTAAACTGATTGACTTTTTCAGGATGAAAATAAGACGAGACTCGCTTCTTCAGATTTTTCGCCTTACCCACATAAATGATGCGACCCAGGCAATCTCTCATGATATAAATACCTGGCTTATTCGTCAATCGGCGGACTTTTTCTTTGATTTTTGATTTATTATTACTCATCACAGACTGATTCAAAGTGATATTTTGTATATATAAATTTAGGATTGCTTATAAAGATTATTTATTTGTATTGTAAGGTATAGACTGACGACTAACAATTCAAATAATTTGAAAGTTATGGAATTCCTTCCCCGAATCGAACTTATTACCGTCTGTGACGAACAATTATTGGGCATTCGTGAGAATATGCATCTAAAATTCATCGGTTCTCAACTCATTCGTCATGGTCTGAGTTTAACCCAAAATATTGTGGTGCAAGATGATGCAGAAGAAATCAAAGATGCTTTTTTAAAAAGCTGGGTTCGCTCAGATATCATTATTACAACAGGAGGGCT
The DNA here is from genome assembly GCA_013289195.1 of Verrucomicrobiota bacterium. Next base: position 5,548 of record JABDAI010000012.1, on the reverse strand, counting down.
TGGCGCTGCCCGAATCAACAATATGCGCGAAGTTATTGGAGACGCCCTAGGGCTAGCTTTAGAATTTGTGCCAAAAGTTCAAGAAGCTATTAATGCTGATTTCCAATCTATTGGACGGGCTGTAGGTAAACGCTTCTTGCGTCAATGCTACAAATTGCATGGTTCAGAAATTTTATGCAATAATTTTGGCACCGCACCAGGACTTTGGCTTGAACACAGAGGGAAAATTTTAATTATGCTCCCGGGCATGTCTTCGGAACTCAATCCTATGTTCAATAACGAGGTCATTCCGCGCCTGCAAGATAAAGGGCTCTTAAAACCTTCTCATGGATACCTTCAATTGAGAACTATTGGCATTGATGAAGGTAAAATGGAAGATTTGCTCGAACCTATATTTGATAAGTTTCCCGGTTTATCCATTAATTATTGTTTACATCAAGGAATTTTAGACATCCGGCTGAGCTCTGGGATCATTTCTTATAGTTGGGAGGATCTCAAAAAAATTGGTATTCAGTGCCAAGAACTCCTTCAAGAAGATTTTTTTGCTTTTGGCCACGAAACGCTTTCCGATGGCATTTTTAAACAATTGCGTGCCATGGAAAAAACCCTTGCAATCGCAGAATCCTGTACTGGTGGTAAACTCGCAGATGCTTTTACCAACATCCCCGACGCCTCTAAAGTCTTTGTCGGCGGTGTTGTTGCTTATACCGATCAAGTTAAAATTAACATGCTTGATGTGGGACCTCACCTTATAGAAAAATTCGGTGCCGTCAGTGCCGAGGTTGCTATTGCCATGGCCACAGGAGTTGCCGAAAAATTTTCTACAAGTTATGGGCTAAGCGTAACCGGCTTTGCAGGCCCAAGCGGCGGAACTCCTGAAAATCCAGTCGGAACGGTTTACATAGGCTACTATTCCCCTTCCGGTACGTGGGCCCATAAGGTGATGTTCCCCGGCCAGCGAGAAGCCGTTAAGGTTCGCGCCGTCAATGCTGCATTCGATTTAATGAGGCGCAAACTTGCTCAAGATAATTTCGAAGACTTCTTTGCAGATTGCGATATCGAACAGCACTTAGAATAAGTCTTTCTGCCTTTTTCCTAGATTATATTTGCATCGACACACTTCACTTTAAATTACATCTTATTTAATGTAAAATATTATATTAGACTTCTTTAGAAACTAAGTAATTGGGAATTGGTATAAGGCTTCTGAGTTCTATCAAAATAAGCTTTACAACCCATACAAGTATGAGAAATTATTCTTCTTACTATGTCAGACACAGAACAACCACAAGCTCGGTATTTCTTTATTTGCGGCAGTGACGACTTTCTTGTCGATCGCGAAGCAAAAAGCCTTTATCAAAAGTATAGCCAAGGATTAGCGGATGAGTTTTCAAAGGAGATCATCGATGGCACTGCCCAAAATCTCAGTAAATTAGAGCTGATCCTCAAGCATTTCATTGAATCCATACAAATCCCATCTTTATTCGGCGGAAACAAAGTAGTCTGGCTACGTGGAATCAATTTCCTCGAAGACAGCCCTCTTGGACGATGCGAAGGCGCTAAAATGCACATCGATCATTTAGTAACCGTTCTTGAAAAAATCAATCCAAATTCATTTTCTGTCATCCTTTCAGCTTCTCCAGTCGATAAAAGAACCCGCGGTTTTAAATCGTTAAAAGCGCATTCTCATTTTCAATTAATAGAAGATGAATCGGATCCCAAAGCTCTCGCCCTCATAGTTGCTGAAGAATGTAAAAAATACTCCATAACCATCACTCCAGATGCTATTCAAGCTCTGCTTGCAAAGGTTAACAACAATTCGCGCTTATTAATGCAAGAAATTGAAAAACTCTCTACATACCTCGGTAAATCCAATAATAGAATCGATATGGAACTTATCACTGACATGGTTCCACAATTCGGTGAAAATGATTTCTTTGAATTCTCCGAAGCTTTCTTCTCTCTCGACTTCAATTGGACACTTAGCGCCCTCTCTCGCCACTTTTTCATTCAAAAAGAATCCAGATCCCTCATCACTTCTCTTTTTAATAAGCTCCATTTATTAATTCCACTACGCGTTCTCTTAGATTCTGGCTCTCTCGACGGTAGTTCCTATGGAATTAATAAAATCGCTCTAGAAAAACTTGCTATGGAATATCAACTTTCGCAAGTCGATGGACAAAATAAAAGTGCATTTAATCTTTTTACCCAAAATCCCTGGTACCTTGGCAAACTGGCTGCCATAGCTAAAAAAATCCCTCTAAAAAAACTAATAGATTTCGATTTTGCCCTCATCAAAGTCTTTGAAGACATTCTTATCTACTCTCAACCCGAAGAACAAGAATTGATCATGCGCCAATTCGTCATTCAATCTTTAAAATAGTTAATCAATTTTTTTGAAATTACTTTTGGACAACTTTACTTCTTAATTTCATTTTTGCTATTTAAGGATTGCTTCTCAAAAACACATTCTAATAACAAATCTCTCACGAGGGCAGAGGTTTGGTATTAGCAAAAGAATCAGGTTGATTAAAAATTATATAGAAAAATATTGCATAAGCAAATTGATATAAGCACAATGTCTTGGATTGAAAATCGAGATCTTTGAATTCAATAAAACAAATTTAAAAAACTTGAAATGATAATAAAAATTACATTTTAACATTAAATTCCTATAAAATTATGATGCACGTAACTAAAATAAACAATCCAAATATAGAGCGTATTTTCACTACAGTTACTTTTGAGACAGAAACTGAAAGAGAAGAATCAAAAACTGTGTATGGTAAATATCCCTATGGTCAAGGATTAGGGTTTTTCGCAGAGATTCATTCTCGGTCCATTCAACAATTTACTGCTGGTGAAAAATTATCCTTAAAAACTATTATAGCTCATATTTGCGAAATAGGAAACGAAATAGCAAAAACTTCTCAGTCCATTTTCTTATGTCAAAAAGCCATTAGTCACTTCAAATCCTCTAAAGAGATTCATGAAGAAGAACTCAGAAGTCAATTTTGCGCTATGCAAGAGAGACTTTTAGCTATAGACGAGCCCAAAAAGAATCAATTACTCATAACAATGGGCATACTTGCTGCACTTCTCATTAAAGAATCCTACGAAATGGATCAAAAAACCAGAGGCCTTATCATTAATTTTCTCTGTGAAGCAAAAGTTCTCGCACAACTTGATAAAATTTCTTCATTAACGCGAGTAGGTATGGGCTTCACGCTGATTTATTTTGATAGCATGCCTTTATTAAGCTCTGGATTACAAGGAATTTCAATCCCTGCAAATACTGATGAAAAGATTCCTTATGGCTTCATGATCCCTATATGCTCATTTAAATCCAGCGAACTAAAACCAAAGGCTTTACCTCTCGAGCTCGAAGCACTTTGGCCTTTGCCTGTTTAAGTTTTCATTTATTTGATAAGTTTGGAAAATGCCTTCATAAACATTTTCCAAGCTTTCAAACAAAAAAAGATTAGTCGCGGTCCTTTTTGCGTTTTTTAGGTTCGTCTTCGAAGTCTCCTTCGCCTTCTTCTTCCTCTTCATATTCATCGAGCTCTTCTTCGCCTTCGTCGCCCCAACGCATGGTTTCATCTTCCTCGATATCTTCTTCTTCAAGGTCGGGGAATTCTTCATCTAAGCCAGTGCCTTCTTCCTCATGGTCTATGACAATTTCTTCTTCATCTCTATCAATTTCATAGCCTTCAGGGACATATTCTAAAATAGAAGTTAATTCTGCAAAAGCATGAACAGATTTACCTTCCATATATTCATTGTTTTGATGTTCTCGAATTTCTTCTTCTAACTCTTCTATGGTAAAACGCTGCTCAAATTCAATAACGTCATTTAACATTTTTACACGAGCCACCGTAATTTGACTAATTAAGTCGGCATAGGGGCCTTTTTCCTCATCTACTATATCGGGTAATGCAAATAGCGGTTCAGACATATCGAGCAAAGAATCCTTTACTCGTTCTAATTTAATGCGTCCATTACCCAGATCCGATACGATATGAAATTTATAAAAAGCATCATTAATGAGACTGGATTGCAATCCATAGTCGACAAGCTGATCTGCTGAATCAATAACATAAGCAATTTGCCGAGGATCGAGGATACTTAAGCCATCCACAGTATCCCAATTAATAGGATCGCTTGTTTCTTCAACCCACCAGTTCATATCTTGCCCTAATCGAACAATTAGCCATTTAAGTTTTGGAGATGATAATGCCATATATTTTGAATCTTTAACAAAAAATTTATATTGTCTACTGTTTTTTGTAAGAAGAATTAAAGTAATTGCAAGTAAACCTTTTCATTTTATTTATTTTATGATTAAATTTTGAAAATACCATATGGGAATTTATCATAAGATTATTAGACCCTTTCTTTTTAAACAAGATCCTGAGCGTGCACATACTTTAGCCGTCTTTGCTCTTAAAATGATAGGTGAAATAAGTCCTCTAGCTGGGTTAATGACATATTGGAATCGAGTTGAAATGAGCCCCATAGAGATTTTTGGGTTAAAGTTTCCGAATCATATAGGTATTGCAGCAGGATTTGATAAAAATGCTGAGTGTTTTAAAGCCGCTGGGGCATTTGGATTTGGCCATGTGGAAATCGGAACAATAACTTTGCATCGTCAACCCGGGAACCCAAAGCCTCGACTCTTTCGTTTCCCTAAACAAGAAGCTGTTATTAATCGAATGGGCTTTAATAATGATGGAGCCCAATTAATTGCACAGCGATTAAAAAAGCATTATTCTAAGCATAAAAACAGTAATATTCCATTAGGAATAAATATTGGTAAATCAAAAATTACTCCGATTGAAGAGGCTCACGAAGAATATGTAGCTTCTTTCAAACTTTTAGCAGATTATGCGGATTATTTTACAATCAATGTGAGTAGCCCCAATACTCCAGGACTGCGAGAACTTCAAGGAAAGGAGCATTTACTAAACCTCTTAGGCACCCTGAAACGAGCCAATGTTGAAAGGGCACGAAAGCTAGGTACTAGGGAAATACCGATGCTTTTAAAAATTGCCCCAGATTTGACATTTTCTCAAATTGATTCTATTTTGACTATTATTCAAGATCTTAACTTTGCTGGAATTGTTGCAACGAATACGACACTCAAGCGACCCGATTTTTTTGAAACAACAGACTGCGCTGGGGGACTTAGCGGGAGGCCCTTGCTTTCATTCTCTGCAAACATCATAAAGTACATATCGGCGCAAACTCAAGGGAAGCTTCCAATAATAGGCGTAGGTGGAATTATGGATCCTGTCTGTGCAGAAAAAATGATGGATGCCGGTGCTTCTTTACTGCAAGTTTACACAGGATTAATTTATAAAGGACCTTTCCTTGGAAAGGAAATTGCCAATGCCCTTGCATGGAGGCAAAGAAAATGGGTTTAATATTTTTCTTCAGATACGGAAAAATTCTAAATGGTGCTCAGGGCGGGACTCGAACCCGCACAGCGTGAGCCACACGCCCCTCAAGCGTGCGTGTCTACCAATTCCACCACCTGAGCTTATAAAGG